>NZ_MPJW01000231.1 GCF_001945525.1 Ileibacterium valens | reverse complement strand
CGGGAGAACATGTCTTCAGATGCAGGACATGAGATTATGGTCAGCCGGAGCATTCAGGCGGAAGGAACCTTCGGAGATCTTAAAGAAAACTACAGATACAGCCGATTGAGACGCCGGGGACTGGAAAACGTAAAATTTGAGGTGCTTATTGTGGCCATGGGACACAATATCAGAAAATTAAACAACAGAAATCGGATGAGTTGCCCAGAACTCGAACGTTATGGAAAATTAAAGGAGCAGAAAAGCGAAATCTGAAAAAGATTATAAACAGTCTTTTTGAGTTTTGGCTCTTTTCAGTGCGTTCAAAAATTGACTTGAGCGGAAAAACACATCATAAAACAGGATTGAATCAGATAAAAAGCATAGAAAAAGGGGCTGTAAATCTCGCTGATGAAAAATCAGTCGAAATTTAACAGCCCCTTTACTTTTAGTTATTATCTTTGATAACTTTTGGATGGATTCCATCAGATTCTTCAGGCATTTCCTATCCATGTTTAACAGAGGTAATTAACTTGTAAAAGCAAAAATTCAGGAAGACAGAAGACGATTTAATTAAGTTTGAAATCTGGTTCATTCTTTCTGATGTGTTCGAGCAGTTTCTGAATCTGACGATCCTTTTCTTCCTGAATCATGCGAACTTTCTTTTCTGCCATACTGGTTTCCTGCCGAGCGACACCAAGTTCGTGTTCCAATCTATTGTTTTTCTGTTCTGCTATACTGATTTTTTCAACCATTCGATCGTAATTTTCCAGCTTTCTATCACGATTATCGTAAAGTTCTCTAAGAACGCTCATCTGCTCTCCCTCTTCTTTCTGTTCATTCAGTCTTTTTTGATCAATCCATTCTTCGATTTTATCAGGAACACCTGCTTCGGCTTTCATCACC
>NZ_MPJW01000265.1 GCF_001945525.1 Ileibacterium valens | reverse complement strand
ATCACGATTATCGTAAAGTTCTCTAAGAACGCTCATCTGCTCTCCCTCTTCTTTCTGTTCATTCAGTCTTTTTTGATCAATCCATTCTTCGATTTTATCAGGAACACCTGCTTCGGCTTTCATCACCTTAATTACATCTTCAGGAAATCCAATCACAAGCTGTTCAAATTCTATCAGCAGAGACTCATTATCGCTCTGATTGTCTGATCCATTCTGTTTTGCCTTTGCTTTTCTTTCAAGTTTATGCAGCAGGTCAAACCCAAGTCCCAAATAACGATTGTCTGCGTCTTTACAGGATTCTTTCAGGTCTTCTGGTTCAATGACTACGTAACTTACATCAAAGTGCCTGCCAGACTTATTCCTGGTTAATTCACTGAGTGAGCAAGGCTCATTCCGGGGGCCGTGACGATGATGAAAGACAACTGGGAAAATTTCTGGAAAGTATTCATTGATTTTCTTTGTCTTATTTTTTGCATTCACTTTGGTTTCAGATTCTTTACTTTCGAGCCAGTGGACGGCTTGAGCATAACAGGAATCAAGCATGCGTTTCAGCATATGACCATCACTGTATTTCTGATTTTCCAGAATCAGAGTAAATAAAGCTTCCTTTCCGTTTTCATCCTGATAGACAAACAGAAGGTCATTGCTTCGATCGATGTCTCTTAATGCATCCTTTCCAAGCAGTTTCTGATTTGAATTGCCTAATCTTAATCGTTTTGGATCAATTGGTCCGATCTCATCACCAAATGCAGTTTCAAAAAGATCTGCAGCGCGGGATTTGTTCTGAAAAAATTCATCCAGTGCTTTATCACTTGATTTGTTTCTTGAAGCTGTCTTTGCGTTCCTTCTTTTTGATTTTCTCCTATTTTGTGAGCCTCTTTTTCGGACGTCTCTCTG
>NZ_MPJW01000229.1 GCF_001945525.1 Ileibacterium valens | reverse complement strand
GTTTTCAATCTCGGTGGGAGTCTGTCAAACAGAGGAGCAAAGTAAACCTGCGAAACTGAAATGATCCAGCTGCACAGAGTTCCTGAAGAAACGCTGAACATTCCCATTTCTCTGAACATCGTAATCAGAAGATTGGTGGGAATCTGATAGAGAATCTTGAAGGCGATCGCCATGGCAAGAAATGAGGAGGAAGCCCAGCTTCCGGGCAGAAGCGGCTTTGGAGCCTCGGCCTGAACGGGAGACAGTCCGCATTCACTGAGCGGAGTGTCACTGTCAGCAGCTTTTGCATGACAGTCAGGGCAGCCGTAAGTCACACCCACATACTCAATGACTCTGAGTCTGGGAAGTTCAACCTTAAGCTCGTAACGCAGATGCTTTTCTCCAAACGGAATGAGCTCATGACCACAGTATTCGCAGAACCTTTTGTCCTCATCGAGTTCTCTTACAACCTTTTCCACATCAATACCCATGCGTTCAATCATTTCTTTCAGCGTCGATTTGGGCTTTCTGGTCTGTTTTTTCTTAACCGGACGATGAGTATTTGGCTTTTTGGAAGAATCGGATTCAGACGCAGATCCGGCAGAAGGTGTGGAGTCAGAATCATTACCGTCGTCATCATCCTTCTTCTTGCCGCTCGAGCGTTTCTCAGATTTCTTTCCATAGCGCTGAGCCGCCATCAGAGTGATCTGCTCAGTCAGAGAAGCGATCGTTGTATTGGCTGCTTCAACCTGTTCGGTCAGCGAATGGATAATCTCATCTTATTGCCAGCTGTCCTTGAGAGCGTCGTCCATCAGCCGTTTGATATTCAGCTGCTGAAAGAGCGGATTTGAAGAGATGTTAGATGTGTCTGCTGAGCTGTTTTCTTCAATAGTTTTCACACATACATTATACCATAAAA
>NZ_MPJW01000228.1 GCF_001945525.1 Ileibacterium valens | reverse complement strand
TTATCCGCGGGGTCTTTTGGGCGGACGGCACCCGTTATGCGGAATAGGTGTCACGTCATTGATCATTGAAATATCAAGTCCAGCCACCTGCAGTGCTCTGACTGCGGCTTCTCTTCCTGGACCAGTTCCCTTGATTTCTACAGCAACTGTTTTCATTCCATGATCTGCTGCTGCTTTGCCGGCAGCTTCTGCTGCCATCTGGGCTGCATATGGGGTGCTCTTACGGCTTCCCTTGAATCCAAGTGCTCCTGCACTTGACCAGCTGATGGCGTTTCCTGCCTCATCGGTAATTGTCACAATTGTATTGTTAAATGTGGAATGGATGTGAGCCATACCTCTGGCAATATTCTTTTTAACACGACGTTTTTTAGTCTGCTGTTTTTTTGGCATGTCTTACTCCCTCCTTACTTCTTCTTGTTGGCAACTGTTTTTGGTTTGCCTTTACGGGTTCTTGCGTTAGTCTTGGTTCTCTGTCCTCTGACCGGCAGTCCCTTACGGTGACGGATTCCGCGGTAGCATCCGATTTCCATCAGCCGTTTAATATTCAGCTGCACTTCTCTGCGTAAGTCACCTTCAACCTTATACTGGTCTACAGCTTTACGCAGCTGGTTGAGCTGTTCTTCGCTGAGATCCTTGATACGGATATCTTCACTGATACCAGTATCTGCAAGAATCTTTTCAGCAGTGGGTCTTCCAATTCCATAAATGTATGTCAGCGCGATGACTGAGCGCTTATTATTCGGAATATCTACTCCTGCAATACGAGCCATTTATTTCCTCCTGCTCCTTATTAACCTTGTCTCTGCTTATGTTTTGGGTTTTCACAGATGACCATGACTCTGCCTTTACGGCGGATAACACGGCATTTATCGCAGATCGGTTTAACAGATGGTCTAACTTTCATGTTG
>NZ_MPJW01000227.1 GCF_001945525.1 Ileibacterium valens | reverse complement strand
CATATACCATCTGCCGTTCTTCTGCCCAATCCGTCCTTTTACAATCTCAACTTCATTTGGAACATAAGTCGGAATTCGACCTTTTTCCTTGAGGTGCACTCGTCCAAGTTTTGGTAACTGGACATACCATCGACTCGATCGAACGGGTTGACTGAGACTGTTGCAGCAGAAATAAACCATCGATTCGTTGGAACCTTTCTTCTTGAACTTTGGAAACCCGCTTTGTTTCTTGAAGAACTTAAGATAAGCCTCGTTTGCATCGTTGATCGATTGTCTTACTGCTTTGGAAGGACAGTCGTTGATCCATATCTTTCCGCTGGCGGGGATATAGTCCTGTTTGAGCCATGTATAGAACTTTGCTGGTTTCATCAACGTACTATGAGGCTTACGCCCTAACGTTTCAGCAAGCTTCTTTTCTGCTTCCCAACGTTCTTGGTTCTCATGAAGATACAGGTTGTAAACAAAACGGCAAATTCCCTGAAACCGGGCAATCTGCTGTTTTTGTTCGTCTGTTGGATCAATCTCAACTTTGAATGTCCTATATCGTTTCATGGGATTACGCCTCCTAATTCTTTGGTCAATGAATCATCTTCTTTGATCATCTTCCTGTATTTCCTCAATCCATGCAATCTGTCCGAAAACATATGGAGGATGGCAATGATGTCTTCGACAAGTTCCTTTTCAAAAGAAAGTTCTTCGTTGTTTACAACGATGATCCTGCACCCGAATCTTTCACACAATCGTTCGAACCAATCATAGCCGAATCGAACGAATCGGTCTTTATGGACTATCACGATCTGCGATACTTTTCTGTCCATGATCTGATTCAATAGGTTGTTTAATTTCTTGCGGTTGTAGTCCATACCGCTTCCATAGTCTTCGATCATTTCAGAAACGATGATTCCACG
>NZ_MPJW01000154.1 GCF_001945525.1 Ileibacterium valens | reverse complement strand
TAAATAAACTGTTTTATGGTATAATGTAATGGGTGAATACTATGCCAGAAAACAGCTCAGCAGACACATCTAACATCTCTTCAAATCCGCTCTTTCAGCAGCTGGTTAAGATCAGCCGGCAGCTGGACGACGCTCTCAAGGACAGCCGGAAAAAAGATGAAATTATCCATTCGCTGACCGAACAGGTTGAAGCAGCCAATACAACGATCGCTTCTCTGACTGAGCAGATCACTCTGATGGCGGCTCAGCGCTATGGAAAGAAATCTGAGAAACGCTCGAGCGGCAAGAAGAAGGATGATGACGACGGTAATGATTCTGACTCCACACCTTCTGCCGGATCTGCGTCTGAATCCGATTCTTCCAAAAAGCCAAATACTCATCGTCCGGTTAAGAAAAAACAGACCAGAAAGCCCAAATCGACGCTGAAAGAAATGATTGAACGCATGGGTATTGATGTGGAAAAGGTTGTAAGAGAACTCGATGAGGACAAAAGGTTCTGCGAATACTGTGGTCATGAGCTCATTCCGTTTGGAGAAAAGCATCTGCGTTACGAGCTTAAGGTTGAACTTCCCAGACTGAGAGTCATTGAGTATGTGGGTGTGACTTACGGCTGCCCTGGCTGTCATGCAAAAGCTGCTGACAGTGACACTCCGCTCAGTGAATGCGGACTGTCTCCCGTTCAGGCCGAGGCTCCAAAGCCGCTTCTGCCCGGAAGCTGGGCTTCCTCCTCATTTCTTGCCATGGCGATCGCCTTCAAGATTCTCTATCAGATTCCCACCAATCTTCTGATTACGATGTTCAGAGAAATGGGAATGTTCAGCGTTTCTTCAGGAACTCTGTGCAGCTGGATCATTTCAGTTTCGCAGGTTTACTTTGCTCCTCTGTTTGACAGACTCAGACAGATTCTGCTTGC
>NZ_MPJW01000205.1 GCF_001945525.1 Ileibacterium valens | reverse complement strand
GAAGTTGAGATTGTAAAAGGACGGATTGGACAGAAGAACGGCAGATGGTATATGAGTGTCTATGTCGAGTACGAAGTCGATTCTGTTCCTTCTTATCGTAAAGATTCAGATGGTATTGGTATCGACCTCGGGATCAAGGAATTGGCTGTTCTCTCTAACAAAGAGGTCTTTGCAAACATCAATAAGAAACGTCCGATGAAACGAAAACTCAGAAAGCTAAAGCATCTTTCGCGGATCTATTCTCGAAAGCTAAAAGCTTACAGAGCAAGGAAGAAAAAGGATCCAGACAATAGGCCCACCAGGAGCAATCTGAACAAAGCTCAGAAACGATTACAGGCTGTTCAACAAAAGATTAACAACACCCGAAATACATACCGCAGGCAGACTGTTGCACATATCATGGATCTGTATCCGTCCTACATCACGATGGAAGATCTTAATATTGCCGGCATGATGAAGAACCGAAAACTTGTTCATGCCATTTCTCAGATGCAGTGGTACGCCTTTAGAACAGACGTCCAGTTTCAGTGTGCCAAACGAGGGATCGAGTTTCGTTTGGCTGAGTGCCGTTACCCTTCCAGTAAGACATGCCATCAATGCGGACATTTCCATAAGACTCTGAAGCTTTCCGATCGGACTTTCGTCTGCCCAGATTGCGGATATACCGAAGACCGTGACCTCAATGCAGCTCAGAATCTTCGGGACACTGCCGCTTATACTGTGCTTGATCTTCAAACCACTATGTTTTAATGTTTCGTTTTTTTTGTCCTCTTTTACAGACAATAAGGCCATTTATATTGACGCCAAGATGCAGTGTCTGAAGACAGGAAGAAAAACCCAATCTTTCGAATATCTTCAGAGCAGATCAAATCAACAAAGAAAGGAAAAGCTCGCAAAGATCAAAATGAGTCTGTAA
>NZ_MPJW01000225.1 GCF_001945525.1 Ileibacterium valens | reverse complement strand
TAGAAAAAAAACATGTAATGGGTGAATACTATGCCAGAAAACAGCTCAGCAGACACATCTAACATCTCTTCAAATCCGCTCTTTCAGCAGCTGGTTAAGATCAGCCGGCAGCTGGATCAGGCTCTGGAAGACAGCCGGAAAAAAGATGACATCATCCGCTCACTGACGGAAAAGATCGATGTTCTTACTGAACAGGTTGATGCAGCCAATACGACGATCGTTTCCCTGACTGAACAGATCACTCTGATGGCCGCTCAGCGCTATGGAAAGAAATCTGAGAAACGCTCGAGCGGCAAGAAGAAGGATGATGATGACGGTAATGATTCTGACTCCACACCTTCTGCCGGATCTGCGTCTGAATCCGATTCTTCCAAAAAGCCAAATACTCATCGTCCGGTTAAGAAAAAAAAGACCAGAAAGCCCAAATCGACGCTGAAAGAAATGATTGAACGCATGGGTATTGATGTGGAAAAGGTTGTAAGAGAACTCGATGAGGACAAAAGGTTCTGCGAATACTGTGGTCATGAGCTCATTCCGTTTGGAGAAAAGCATCTGCGTTACGAGCTTAAGGTTGAACTTCCCAGACTCAGAGTCATTGAGTATGTGGGTGTGACTTACGGCTGCCCTGACTGTCATGCAAAAGCTGCTGACAGTGACACTCCGCTCAGTGAATGCGGACTGTCTCCCGTTCAGGCCGAGGCTCCAAAGCCGCTTCTGCCCGGAAGCTGGGCTTCCTCCTCATTTCTTGCCATGGCGATCGCCTTCAAGATTCTCTATCAGATTCCCACCAATCTTCTGATTACGATGTTCAGAGAAATGGGAATGTTCAGCGTTTCTTCAGGAACTCTGTGCAGCTGGATCATTTCAGTTTCGCAGGTTTACTTTGCTCCTCTGTTTGACAGACTCAGACAGATTCTGCTTGC
>NZ_MPJW01000223.1 GCF_001945525.1 Ileibacterium valens | reverse complement strand
GCAAGCAGAATCTGTCTGAGTCTGTCAAACAGAGGAGCAAAGTAAACCTGCGAAACTGAAATGATCCAGCTGCACAGAGTTCCTGAAGAAACGCTGAACATTCCCATTTCTCTGAACATCGTAATCAGAAGATTGGTGGGAATCTGATAGAGAATCTTGAAGGCGATCGCCATGGCAAGAAATGAGGAGGAAGCCCAGCTTCCGGGCAGAAGCGGCTTTGGAGCCTCGGCCTGAACGGGAGACAGTCCGCATTCACTGAGCGGAGTGTCACTGTCAGCAGCTTTTGCATGACAGTCAGGGCAGCCGTAAGTCACACCCACATACTCAATGACTCTGAGTCTGGGAAGTTCAACCTTAAGCTCGTAACGCAGATGCTTTTCTCCAAACGGAATGAGCTCATGACCACAGTATTCGCAGAACCTTTTGTCCTCATCGAGTTCTCTTACAACCTTTTCCACATCAATACCCATGCGTTCAATCATTTCTTTCAGCGTCGATTTGGGCTTTCTGGTCTGTTTTTTCTTAACCGGACGATGAGTATTTGGCTTTTTGGAAGAATCGGATTCAGACGCAGATCCGGCAGAAGGTGTGGAGTCAGAATCATTACCGTCGTCATCATCCTTCTTCTTGCCGCTCGAGCGTTTCTCAGATTTCTTTCCATAGCGCTGAGCGGCCATCAGAGTGATCTGTTCAGTCAGGGAAACGATCGTCGTATTGGCTGCATCAATCTGTTCAGTAAGAACATCGATCTTTTCCGTCAGTGAGCGGATGATGTCATCTTTTTTCCGGCTGTCTTCCAGAGCCTGATCCAGCTGCCGGCTGATCTTAACCAGCTGCTGAAAGAGCGGATTTGAAGAGATGTTAGATGTGTCTGCTGAGCTGTTTTCTGGCATAGTATTCACCCATTACATTATACCATAAAACAGTTTATTTA
>NZ_MPJW01000093.1 GCF_001945525.1 Ileibacterium valens | reverse complement strand
CAAAAGGCGGAAATCTTCCGTTTCCGACTTTCCTGAGAGGAAAGCTGGAGCACAGAGAAGATTTCCGCCTTTGATGGTATTCAGGGATAACCGGGAATAAAAGCCCGTGCAAATTTCAAAAGGTTACCAAAAATCCCCCAAAAAAACAAGTTCTCCATTAACGGAATAATCGTATCTTTTTTTCGAAATTTAAAGCGACAAAAAAGCCCGGCAGAGTTTTTCTGCCGGGCAAGTTTACAGGTGTCAATATCCTGATTGATCTTCTTCAGTACTGCTCACTTTCATTAAGTAAGCAGATCCTTCTGAATTTGGTTTCAGGTTACTAATTCCTGTTTTATAAAACTTTATTTTGACAATTGTCTTCTGCGGATCAGAATCGCGATGATTCCACTTAGAGAAGCAACAATCGTCATCAAACTGATACTTAAACCAGTCTTCACTGCAGTTGGGGCATCTTTCAATTTTTCAGCTGGAGTCTTGTCACCTTTGTGATCTGGCTCAGGATTCTGAGGTGTAGGTGCTGGTCCTGGTTCGGTTGACTTCACTGTATTCGTGAATACAGCTTCGCCATCATAAGAAGCGTCTGCATTCAGATAGCCTTCATTACTGTCTGTAACGACAACTGTCAATGTCAGGACTTTCTGGTCATAGTCATACTTCTTCGTATCTTCTTTGACTTCTTCAATCTGGTAAACATAGGTACCAGGTTTATCGAAAGTCAGTTCATCGAATAATACCTTACCGGAGGCATCGTTGGTTTTCGGTTTTCCAATCACCTTGCCATCCTGCGAAATCGTGAACTTGAACTGTCCATCCTTTATGGTTGCACCAACTAAACGTTTGATGATCGATGGAGTAACAGTGGCTGGCTGATCGGCCTTGTAGTGGTTGGTAAAGACTGCCGTGCCTTCTTCACCTTCAATATCTACAGTGGCTGCAAGCTGAGCATTTTCATCAATAACGGTAATGGCTACTCCATAAGTACGGGAATCATAGGTTACTCCACCAGCTTCGCCTTTGACTTCACTCATGACATAGGCATAAGTACCTGGTTTCGTAAACGTTAATGCACCTTCTACAGGTGTAAATACAATGTTTCCACTGGCATCGTTGACACCAGTTGCAGCTGTATTTCCATCATTATCCTTGAGTTCAAATGTAAACTCACCATCTCTTAAATCTCGGCCTTCAAGAATTTTGCTGGCTTTGATCTGTGCAGATGTAACAGATACAGCAGCTGGAGTATAGCTGTTTTTGAAAGTCTGCAGGTCAGTTCCTGCTCCAGCGATGTTGGTTACGACGAGTTTTCCGTTTTCCTGATCATGACGAACAGAAACGGTAACCTCATATTCATTGCTGTCATAGGTAATGCCTGGTTTTCCATCGTTAATTTCTTTCATAACGAAGTGGTAGTCACCTGGTTTGCTGAATTCAATGCTGCCAAACGAAACGATAGAACCTTCGTTTACTGCATCGATGCTTGCCGGAATATTTACTTCCGAAGAATCTTCTGATTCAGTGTTTGCATCATCTGCTTCTTGAGTCGGATCATCTGTTTCAGTAGTTTCAGTTTCATTGTTTTCAGCTGGCAAAGTATTTTCCTGGTTATCAGCTGGTGTTTCTTCTGGCCTAACTGGAGTTTCTTCGCTTACAACTGGTGTTTCTTCTTCGTTATTCAGAAGCATGATCTGTCCATTTTCATCCGAATCAGAATTTCCTTCTGCATTAAGCACTTGTGCTGGATCAATTTGATTAGCTGGTGTTAATGGAGCGGTTTCTTCAGCTTCTTCAGTTCCCTGCAATTCTCCTACAGCATTCTGATTTTCATCAACTGCTGGAGTTTGTGGAGCTTCAGGTTCTAATGGCAGATCTGGAGTTACTCCTTCATTTACAGAATCATCTGGGTTTCCATCCACTGTTGCATCAGTTGGTGGATCAGCTGGATTTGTACCATTTACAGATGGCTCTGGAGATTCAGGAGTTTCAGGTGCTGGCATGACAGATTTATCAGCTGTATTCTCTTCAACTGGAGTCATGCCGGTAAAACTAAGGTTAAAGCTAAACATTCCATTGACAAGTTCCTTACCGCTCAGTTCCTTTTTGGCCTGGATCAGAGCAGTGGCTTTATCTGGATTGTAGGTATTGCTGAAGGCAATTTCATTTACGTCATTGCCGTCTTTCTGAATCAAAATCGATTTTTCAAGATTTCCTGCGTTATTGTCGGTTACTGTTACTGCAACCGTGTAAACCGAACCATCGTAAGTCATTCCAGGGATTCGGTTGTCGTTTTCAGAAACCGTATACCTGTAAGTTCCTGGCAGAATGAACTCGCCTGCCGCAAAGAGATCTACAGAACCATCAGCTGCGTTGCTGACTGTTCTAGTCTCTCCATATGGATCATTTTCTGGATTGTTTTCATCCGGAGTGACTGTGAATTCAAATGCGCCTTCGCTCATGTTGTAAGGAGTATTTTCTGAAACAACATTCTTGGAGGCATTCAGCTCAGCAAGTCCGCTTACTGGCTGCGCGTTATAGGTATTGGTGAATGTGAAATCATTACCTTCTACTGCAGCGCTTAATGCACCAGTGGCATCATCCTGAGTGACAACCACTGTAACGTTCTTAACAGACTGATCGTAACTTACTCCATTACCTTCCTGGCCGGCTCTTTCAACTACGGTGTATTTATAAGTACCCGCTTCAGAATAGGAGATCGGATCAAAGCTGATCTGAGTATGATCTTTTGCCGCAGTCTTGGTCTGAATGACATTTCCTGCTTCATCTTTGAGATCGAAGATAAACTGGTCATTTTCAAGCCAGTCACGTCCATCAAGAACTTTCGTTCCACTGATCAGGGCATCAGCTGGGTTGGCTGTAAATTCGTTGATGAACTTTTCGTCATTTTCAACCAGTGTCTGAGCAACAATCAGTTTTCCATACGTATCATCTGTCACGGTAACCGTCACTCGGACTTTATGATCATCAAAGTGTATGGTTCCGCCTGCTGGACTGTCACCTTTTTCTTCACTGATTTCGAAGACATAGGTTCCGGGAGCATTGAACAGAATGCTGTCAAAGGATCCGGAAGGATTATTGGCATCAAGACTTAATTTCGGAGTATTAATGGTGACTGCACTTGCATCGCCTTCAACCAGAACAAGATTGAAGTTGAAGACTTCATCGGCCCATGCCTTTCCGATTACTTCCTTGGACACAGTAAATTCAGTGTCCGTTTCCAGAGTTGCCTGACCGGCTTTATAGGTATTGGCAAACTTCAGTTCTACCGGAGCAGCCAGAGCTGCACTGAGTGTTCCATCGTTGTTGTCGGTCACTTTGATCGTTACTTCATAAGAAGTCTGATCGTAGGTTACACCTTCAAGAGAACCTGCTTTTTCCTTCACATTGAAGACATAAGTTCCAGGTCTGGTAAATGAGAGATCTCCAAATGCAGGAGATTTGTCCATAGCAGTTGCGGTAATTGTGGTTTCTGGAAGAACAACAGTTCCTTCATCCACCGCCTGCTGAGTTTTTTCATTTGCCGGACTCAGTTCAAAGTCGAACGAATCACCTTCAAGCCATTCATCATTTGGACGGCCAGTGAATGTTTTCTGAATATTCAGTCCATTCTTGGCAAATTCGAACGTACCTGTTCCCTTATAGGAGTTGTGGAAGTACAGATCGCCATTTTCAGGCTGCGTATATGATACTTCAAGTTTTCCGTTGTTATCGGTTACTGTATAAACCCAGACTTTGGTCAGCGGATCATAAGTAATTCCAGTCTGGTCACTGTCACCAGCAACTTCGGTTACTTTAAGAGTATAAGTTCCCGGTCTGGTAAAGCGGATTGGAGCCAGGTTGAGGTTGCCGGAAGCATCATTGGTCGTTGTAGCTGAACCGGTATATTCTGCGCCCGCATCATCAGAAAGTGCGGTATGAGTTGGTTCGGCAATGAATTCAACATTAAAAGTAAATTCACCGGCTTTTAAAGGTTCACTTCGGCCTGTCAGAAGTTTATAAGCGGTTGGGGTGCTCTGATTATTCGTTGTGACAGGCAAAGGTTGATACTTATTCCGGAAGGCAAATTTTTCATTTGCCTTAAGAGGTTCAAATGGATCTCCGGCTTTTTCAGCCTTGAAGATCTGTGTAGAAGCAATCAGCTGTCCCTGTCCATTATCAGTAACAGACACTTTAATCTGGAAAACTGATGTATCAAATGTCATCGAACCCGTATCAAGATACTGACCATCAGATGTTGATGCTACAGGCTCTTCATGAACAGTGTATAAATATTCTCCAGGAGCATTATAAGTCTGGTTAAGGACTTCAAAGGACTCTCCGGCAGAATGGCTGACTGTCTTTGTTGATCCATCTGGTCCTGTCACAGTAAATGTATACAGGGCTTCTGGGTCTTTAAAGTTTCCAATCTCAAGATCCTTCACGGTCTTTACAACGACTGGTGCGGTAGCTTTTGCAGTGTAAACATTCGTGAATGCAGCCGCATTTGATCCTGGCTGGTCATACTGAACAGCAGCATTCAAAGCTGCGCCATTACGATTGACGACAACGTTGACATAACGAGCTGTTTCATCGTATTGAATTCCAGGATTTTTCGAAGAAGGAATGTTCTCCTTGATCATGAAACGGTAAGTTCCAGCTTTATTGAAGGTAATTCCTTCAAAGATTGCAGAGCTTACAGCTTTTCCATCTGCTAATGTGGCAGCCGGAACACTAATCTGATCTTTTCCATCAGGAATGACTACTGCTCCATTTTGCACAGCCTGAACTGTTTCATTAACTGGTGTAAGGGTGAAACTGAATTCACCATCTTCAATATCTTTTCCAGTCATGATCTTAGTCAGATTGATTCCAGTATTGGTATCCAGTGTCACCGGAGTAACATCCATCGTATTGGTAAATACTGCATCATTGATATGGTCTGTAACTTCTTTTCCATCAAGATAAGTCGCTACATCAATCTTAACGACGCTAGCTCCTGAAGCATCCAGTTCTGAGCTTACTGTCACTTTCAGATCAAATTCAGTTGTTGAATAAACAACACCTGGCAGATTTCCAGAAACTTCAGAAACTTTATATTCATAAACATTTCCGACATCCTGAGCCGTATAGGTGATATTACCGAACTGAACTGTTGAACCATTATTTACAGCTTTTGTTTCAGCTGGCATTGGAGCATTTGGAGTGACAGCATTGATCTCGAATTCGAATTTTCCATTAAATTCATCGGATTCAAGACTGAGTTCTGCCTGATTGCTCGTGAGCACCTTTTTGAACTGAGGAGCAAATGATGTTTCCTGCGCATTGAATTCATTATTGAATTCAACTGCCTTTGCATCCGCAAAGTCCGCATCACCTGCACCTTTTTTCTTCAGAGTGCTGCGTGCGCTGAGGATTCCATTGCCGTTATCGCTCACAACAACCTTTACCTGATACTGCGTTGTATCTGTCGAAATTCCTGGAATTTCCACTGTTTCTTCACGAATCAGATAGATATAAGTTCCAGGTTTATTAAACGTTACAGAACCAAATTCAAACGTTTTATCGGCCTCGCTTCCCTTAACTGTATCGCTTCTCTTATCCTCTGCGGGCATTGGTGCAGCAGGTGTTTCGCCTGTCAGAGTAAATTTGAATTCATCCGTATCCAGCCAGTTTCTTCCTCTTAGTGTTTTAGTTCCCACAAATTTGAGATCTACTGGCTTGACAGTTAAATCCTGAACTGAATAAACGTTAAAGAAGTTTGCTTCAGGAGATTGTCCTGAAATGCTTCCCGATGCCGTATTGCTTTCCTGACCGGATGCGCCATTGACATAAGTCTTATAGCCATCTGCCTTTGTTTCAGTCACTTTGTATGTTGCAAGCAGTGGCAGCTTGGATAATGTGATCGCCTCGCCATGCTTGAGTCGAACTGTAGCTTTTCCTTCAGTGAAAGTCAGCCGGCTATCACGATCATTGACCTTGGCATCGAAAGTGCCATTTACTGGTGTTTTGGCAGAATCTGGATAATTGAGTTCAATTGGGAATTCGAATTCCTTATTCTGGTCAAGTGTAAATCCTTCAGGAACCTGTACCGTCTTAGAAATT
Organism: Ileibacterium valens; assembly: GCF_001945525.1. GTDB lineage: Bacteria > Bacillota_I > Bacilli_A > Erysipelotrichales > Erysipelotrichaceae > Ileibacterium > Ileibacterium valens. The sequence continues at coordinate 19,318 of NZ_MPJW01000093.1, read as the reverse complement.
TTCAGATCTCCAAGCACATCAGAGTACACAAGTTTTCCGTTATTTCCAAGATATGTGGTTACAGCGTTTCCACTCCATACTGAGGCTGAACGGTTTGCTGCTGTTTCAGTTGGATTTTGATCCTTAGCATTGGTTGGCAGGTTTGGATTCCGTGTTCCTGCATCTGGATAGTAGAATACATTATCGGCATTTGGAGTAAATGAAGCAGTAGTCGTTCCATTTTCTCCTGAAGAGTATTTATTGGAATACAGAACCAGCTTTCCATCTTTTGAATGATCGGTGATAAACTTGGCAGCTTCAACAGAATACTCAGTATTATCGCCAGAAAGAATCTTCTGAATCGCCGATTTTGGAGCAGCGGTGTAATTCAGAGTAATCGGTAAAGCTTCTTTTTCAATGCTCATCTTGCCGTCTTCTGACTTGTGATATTTCACAAGAGGGAGCAGATTGGCTGGAACAGAATACTCGATTGTATCCCCTTCCAGGTTAATACCCTTAACGATACGGACCTGGATTGCAGAAAGATTCTGTTTTCCTTCCGCCATGATGTTTCCATCCACTTCAGCATTGAAAGAATAGCTTCCATCTGCATTCTTTGTCGGTTTATACGCTTTATCCGCGTAGTTCAGAGAAGTTACATTTATGACTTCCATCCCATCTCCAAGCTCGTCGATGAAGGTCACACCTTCAGTACCTTGTGCAGTTTCAAGAGGATGAACCGGTTCTGATGTAATGCTTGAGAAAATGTTATTGAAGACCTCGTTCAGTCCGCCAGAATTGCTGGCAGCTAAATAGAATCCTTTTGGTTCATACGATACTGAAGAGTCATCAAATGCAGAAGCGCTTGGACAGTTTGACGATACCATCTGCATGAATCGATTGGCTTTCTCTGATTCCGATACTCTGCTACCCGTACCAATACTATTGGGATTGAGCGATGGATTGGCATCATTGAAAATACCAATCGAATATACTGAAGCCCCACTATCCTTGAGCTTTTTTGCATAGCTTATTGTATCTGTTGCTACCGTGGCGTTAAAACTACTTTGCGTTGTAGGGACACCATCAGTAAAGAAAATTACAACTTTACTGGCTTCGGCTCTCGAATAGCCCATAACCGAATTGGCATTATTCATGCCATAGTCAGTTCGAGTCGCTCCACTTGCTCTTAAACTTTGAACAACGCTGTTAACGTGATCCAGATTATATGTAAGTTGCGAATTTACCGTTGATTCAGAAGCGTATGACACAACTCCGATTCGGATTTTTTTACTGGAATCCGTAATCTGATCATTTCGTGTCTTCGCTTCCTTCACAAAATTTGATACAGCTGTTTTCAACCCCGTCATTCTGGAAGGGTTGCTATCTGATGTAAAACTTCCTCCAGCAAAGTTGTGAGCCATACTTCCGCTTCGGTCGAGCACAAGAACAATATCAAGAGGTGTGGTACTTCTTGTTGTTTCATCAGAAGTACTTGAAATGGCGGATAATGAAACATTAAAGCCATCGTCTGAAGCAGAAACATTTTTCTGGCTCAGTACTCTTCCAATTTCATTCTCAGATGTTGTAAGAGCAGTTGTCGGGTCAGAGACTTTCGCGGATGAAACCGCTCGTGAATTGCTTACCGGATCAGTATCTTTTGCCAAAACAACTGCTCCGGCTCCATTCTGTAACACCATCGATGCTGCCAGTGCAAATGACAGCACTTTACTGATTGCTGCAGAAAATCGATTTTTCGTTTTTGATTCAGCAAAAAACCTTTCTTCTGAAGCCATCGAGTAAAGGACTCGCTTGGAATCAGTCTTACAGGTCTTTTTACTGAATAAATTCATTTGTTTTCGAGTCCTCTCCTTTCTTCTTTCTCTATCTACTGTCCGGCTCTTCCATACAGTTAAGAACTAAACTCGCATCTGATTCTTTTGCTGAAACCACTCATTAAAGCCTTCCAAGTTCGTTTAGGCCTGAATGTCAGGTATATCCAGGGATCCGTTGATTTGCAGCCATGAAATCCCGATTTAATGGATTTATCGGCCAGTGGTATGCGGAAGCAGTTCTTTTATTTTGACTAACCTGTACATAGTATGACTGCCTTAATCCGCCTTCAGAGTTCAGCAGGGTTACGGCAGTCTGATTTCAACGCCAGTCTTCTGACTGGTGATTGATTTTAGTTTTATATCTTTTTAAACTCTAATTTATTTTTTAACTTGTATGAACATAAGCATCGACAGTATTTTGACAAGAATACTTGTCGTGTCTCAATTATAGAGTTGAAACTATACAATATCTACTTTTTAAACTGATAAGCGCTTAAATAGCCTCTTTTACGATATTTTTTAACTTTGTATTATTTAGAAGACTATTATTTTTTATTTAAATTAAATAAATTTTATTTTAGATACTTAAGTATACATATTCATTTTAAATTAACTATTGTACATAGATATTTACATTTATACTTTTATGTAGTTAATGAAAGGTTTATTGAATTACAAAAGAAATGTCGATTATGACTTTGAACAGAAGACAGGATTAGAAAAGGAAATTGCATCTTATATTCCCCTGATTCTGATCATCATATTTGTGAAGAAGATTTGAGAAGACAGAGATAAAATCCAGAACAAGAACCAATATTTCATTCGTTCTATCTTTGAAAGCTAAAAGATTTAAGCAATACAATGCGGTTACCGTTTTGCTGGCGCGTTATGAGCTGATCCGCTTTTGCATCAAATCCGTATTCCGGCAACCTGGACTTATATTCGAATGCTTCATAAGCTCGATAGATTGAGCAGTGAAAACGAAACAGATTTTTACTGATACTGATAGTCTTATAGCTTAGACGCTATGAAAACATCAGAAACAGACGTGGAAAATAAAATAGACTCTGTCAATGCGGATCTTCTTAAAGATCTGAGGACTTCAAGTGAATATTCAGAATTGGCTTCAGTTAGAGTTTTTTTGATTTTCAAAAACAAAAAGCCTCCATATCCAAAGACAAACATCGATGTTTGTCTTTGGAATATGAAGGTCAGTTCTTTGTGTCCAGACATGAAGTTTTTATAAGTCAAAACTCCATTTAAAGACTATAATTTTAAAGACTATATATGAATGTATTCTATGCTTTCAGCCACAAATTTATAACGGCCATAGCCTGGTCTTTTCTGCTCTGCTTTTACAGCTTTTATATAATTTGCCCGGAATGCATTTGGTTTTTCAGTTTCCTGATCGACTCTGTCCATATCCGGTCGATCCAGGGAAATCTTTTTTGGGTTTCTGGATGGTACGGATAGCACAGGATTTGCCTGATCTGATTCCTCTTCTTTTTCTTCGATTCTTTCAATCCTTCCCTTTACAGTAACCCAGTGATCCACACTTGCACTTGCCGCTAAAACCTCAGCATTTCCTCTTGTTACTTCTACATCAACATAGTCGTCCTTAAAATGTCCATCGCTTTCTGGAAATCCTCTTTGTATCTTCAGGGTCAGAAGGCAGGTATTCCAGCCAAGCGGATTCACACTCAATACAGGAAGATTTGCAATTCTTCCTACTAGGCAAAACTGATTCATCTGACGCCCCTTCCTTTTTCGGCAACGGACTCAGTATACATTTTTATTCACATGAACGTTTTATACGATTTCATGAGAATCTTAAGAAATCTCTATATTCTCGTCCGGACTGTTTTTCATAAATGGATCATTGGAATCGATTCATTTAAATAGAATCTGCAGAATATTCAGATCCCCAGTGGCTTAGATTTCATCAAATCTTCACACTCTTTTCTATACAGATTAATAATCCAAACTCAATGCGGTTCAGATCTGTATCTATTTAAATTCACTTATGCCTGGTTGTATTAGTCAATTATGGATAGACATTAGCCGATAGACTTTACAGGTTCATTCCAGGTGATAAAAAAGAAAAAAGGCGTTGCCGGCTTGATCTTCTAAGCTGGCAACGCCTTTTTACTTATCTCTAATTTAAATTCAAATTTCACCCAGACTTCTCTGTTGGCCTTCTGTCTGGGATTGTATTGACTTCGTGTACTCTTTTGGATCGTTCTATCTGTCTATTTTTCTTTGGAAGACTCATCGTCAGCTTCGTTTTCATATGGCTCTTCAAGCTCGGTTTCAAACGGCCTGATTGAGGTATTTACCCGATTGGATAAGTCCAGAGAGCGAATGGTGTTGTTGATTTCATCCAATGAGATCGAAGCATATTCATCGGGAAGTTCCATTGGATCATAGCCGCCAAATGATCCCCGGATATGATCGAGCGCCAACGATTCAAAATGGTCAAGAGCACGAATTGAATTCGCACGGTTCATAATTCGCAGCGCTTCAAACGTCTTCTGATCAACCAGAGGTTTCTTATCCAGCAATTCATTGACAAGATCGACAAAAGCCTGTGGTCTTGAGGTCTGAGAGTAGAAAACCATATATCCATAGTCTTCTGTTATATCCGCTTCAGCTCCAGAAAACTGGCTGAGAATCCGCTCGTCAAGCCACTTCTGATAATCCGGATTCAGCGGCCCCATCAATGAATCCAGCCAGAAGTTCACAATATAATCCCTACGCAAAGCCTCTTTTATACTCGATGCCTTATGGAGCTTGACGCCAATGGCCTGATACGGCTCATAAACGTCCATATTCAATGAAAATTCACTTCGTGCTGGAATATCTGGCTCTTCATCAAAATATGGTTTAAGGCTTTTTTTCAAACCTGCAGAAGACGGAAATGCCTGTTCTTTCTTTTCTATGAATTCCATGATCGCCGTGGGATCCTGTCCGGTAACTCCAATAAGCACAAGACGGGATGGATCATAAAACTGACTGTAAAAATTCTGCAGGTCTTTAACAGTCATATTTGAAATATCTTCATCCGTTCCAAGAATGTCATTTTTCAAGTAGACATTCCTGTAGAGAGAACGAAACGTTTCATGGAAAATTCTCGACTCAGGCTGATTCTGATCCATGTGAAGCTCAGAAAGAATAATTCCCTTTTCCTTATCGACTGTATTCTGGGTAATATCCAGGGTCTGTACAAAATCAATGAGAAGTCCCAATGGACCATATACATCTGCGGAAGTCGAAACGTAGTAACAGGTCTCAGAATAGGAAGTAAACGCATTGGTCTGAGCCTGCATCGCTGCAAGCTGCGGGGTAACATCCTGACCATTCAGTCTGAAATTCTGATGTTCAAGATAGTGAGCACAACCGCTTGGGTGGGCACTGACTTCTTTCGTATTCGAATCGATATCCAGTACATTTCTTCCTCCAGCAGGAATACCGATCATAAATAAAGACTGAACGTAATCTTTTTTATAAAGAAGAATAACCTTCATTCCATTGGCTAAGATTTTTTCGGTTTTAACGACTCGTTGGTTCTTCATAGTCAATCCTTTCGTATCTGTTTCTTAAGATCTTGTTACTCATACCTTTAGCGTTAAGTATTCGCAACGACAGGATCGCTCTTACTCATTGCTCGTTTGCATTATTTCTTCGAGATCACTGTTGAGCAGCTCTTCAGAAGCACCTTCTGCCGACTGAATTACGCTCGCATCACCAATCAGGTGGAGTGGTCTGGCAGCTTTTTCAACATCTTCCAGAGAAACATTCAAAATTTTATCAATCATCTGCTCACTGCTGATCTCCCGCTTGAGATAGATGTTCATGAACATCTGAGCCATCAGACGCAAAGCGGAATCATCCTGCGTACGAATGGCATCAACGATGTCAAGATGAGCACTGGTAAGCCGCTCTTCGCTGATCATCTTCGTGGCATGTTTGAGTTTATCAATCTGAGCTGCGATCAGCTCTCTGATTTCATCAAAATGATCTTTCTGGGCTCCGGTCACAATTAACAAAGCCCCGTCAAATCGAATGAGCGAACTGGAAATGGAATAACAAAAGGAATGCTTTTCCCTGATTTCTTCAAATAGCAGATTCATAGGAGCACTTCCTAAAATCGCATTCATCACCATCAAAGCAAAATAATCTGAAGAATCTGGCTTCATATGGGTAGCGTAAAGCAATGCCAGTGAAGACTGAGCAATATCTCGCTTAGCAGTAACTATCGCAGGTTGTTTCAGATCGATCAGTGGACTCTTTGAACATTCATAATCCTGCATAGGAAGCGCGTTCAGATAATCCATTACTTCTTTTTCAATCGAACCTACTCCGATGATCTCAAAAGGAGTCTCTGAGAGTCGTATGGCCAGCTGCTTGATCTCTTCAAGAGTGATCTTATCAATCTCTTCAATACTTCCCTGAACCGGGATGCTGATTGGATGATCTTCAGGCATGGATTCAAACAACAGTCTGACTGCCTGGGTATCAGGATCCTGCATCTGCATACTCAATCGATTTTTCAAAAGATATTTGGCTTCATCGAGATTTTTCTGAGTGATGCATGGATGAAATAGAATCTGATCGATCAGGTCTATTACTTCTCTGATGTAACCCTCTTCCTGAACAAGATCTTCAGAGATCCAGGAAAAGCGAATATCAAGAAGCATTCGATCCCCAAATCCGGAGACATTCGAATAGGCTCTCAGGGCGTAAGCATGATTTAAAGCCTGACTGAAAAGCTGACGGTTAGGAAATTTTTCAGTTTTGCCATTGAGAATATAAAGCAGCAGGTTCAATGCGGTTGCATCTTTACGGTTAAGATCAATCATTCTGCGCAGTGAAATGCTGTGGTCGGAAAATTTATTGGTTGGGTTTATCCGCATGAAAGTTGTCTCTCCTTTCAGAAAATAATAACAGACATTTTCTATCTGACCTGTCCTGACAATGTACAACAGATTTTCACTAAATGAAATAGCCGTGTTTATTGCTACTGGCAGTTGATGAGAGAATCACTCCCCATTGGCTAAACAGATAAGAATGATCGTTCAGGAGATAAAACGGTAAAAAAAAAGGAGGCCCGAAGGCCTCCAGGATGACAAGCATCCTTGCAATCACTTAAATTGTTTTAGCTTAGGCTACGCGAATGTATCCAATCAGGGCATTCGTGCATTCTACAGACCATTCAACAGTCGTGTAACCGTTGAATCCACCATGGATTGCACGTCCATTGCCAATATAAATAGCAACGTGTCCAGAATAGATAATGATATCGCCTGGTTCTGGTGCAGAAGTCCAGCTTCCAAGCTGAGCGTACTGTTCAGGCCAACCGTGGAAGTTGATTCCGGCTGCTGCAAGAGCATTGGAAACAAGTCTTGTGCAGTCCTGGTTTACACCAATCTGAGCAATCGCTGCATTAGCGATGATTGAACCTTTGCTTGGCGTTGGAGCTGGAGCAGGTTCTGGTGTTGGTTCAGGCGCTGGAGCTGGTTCCGGTGTTGGTTCTGGTGCAGGAGCTGGTTCTGGAGTTACGACATCTTCAACAGGAGTATCGACTACTGGTTCGTCAACAACTGGTTCATCAACCACCGGTTCGTCGACTACTGGTTCATCTACTACAGGAGCGTCTACTACTGGTTCATCTACTACAGGTGCATCCACTACAGGTGCATCCACTACTGGTTCATCTACTACAGGCGTATCAACTACTGGCTGATCGACTACAGGTGCATCCACAACTGGTTCGTCGGCTACTGGCGGCTCAACAGGTTTAACTGTTGCAATACCATTTCCGTCGATTACATAACCGTCTTTTTCGGTATTGAAGAGCAGGTTGCCGTTTTCATCAAAGGCATACAGAGCGCCATCGATTTCTTTATAGGCATCCATGTTCTTGGATCCATCAGCATTGTAATAAGCTTTACCATTGCCATTATCAACCCAACCTGTGTAGAAAATACCCTGATCATCAGTGAAGTAGGTATTTCCATCAACAGTGAACTCACCTACAGCAGCTTTTCCTTCTTCATCGAAGTAGTAGCTGTTTCCGTTGAGATTCTGCCAACCTTTAACTGGGTTTCCATTTTCGTCAAAGTAGTATTTATAACCACCATCATTTACCCAGGCATTGACAGTTTTGAATCCTTTTTCATCATAGTAGGACTCTTCTTCGTCAGCCCATCCCTGAGCAAGGGATCCGGTCTGCTGAAAGTTATAAGTAGTTCCCTGGATTTCAGTTTTCCCTGTAACGGCCTTACCGTTATTATCGAAATAATATGTTTCGTTTGCTACGTTCTGCCATCCGTACTGTAATTCTCCGGACTGGTTGAAGTAATAAGTGTCATTCTCGATATCAGTCAGACCTTTGGCCTTCTGGTGGTTCGGAAGAACGTAATAGCTCACTTCTCCATCGGAATGCCAGCCTGGCTGGACTTCGTAAGCATGAACGGTAGAAAGAATTGGACCTGAAGCACATAAGCATAAGGCGACAGCCAACAATTTAGTGTGTTTTTCAACAAAATTCATTCTATCTCACCTCTTTTTGTAACAGTGCCAATTTATCATAGATCGCCAAACGGTGCAAAATTTATTCAGAAGTTCTTTCGGATTTCTTAAGAATTTCACTTACCACAATTTTAAATTCAACCTTTATATAAAGCATATTCTAAATTTCTATGGTGAAATATGTGATATTTAATAATTTTTCCTAAATGAACAAATTGTCTACGAATCATAGACATTTCTGATTAGTTCATGATCATTCAGGACAATACACTGACGGATTTTGCCGTTATGAGCACCAAAATTGACATTTCTAACAAAGAAATGATCACTAAAACGATTCCAAACACCTGTAATAGTACAGAAACCGCATACAAATTGAGCGTCATGAGTGCTAGAGGTAATACAATCAAGATTGTTAAGATTTTTCCAGACTCTAAAGTCCATATCACTCGAATTTGTCTTCGGCAAACAGGCAGAAAACCTGAAAATATTAAAGCCGCCATGCAAAGCAGGTCAATTGCTGATGTGCTGTGAATAAAAGCAAAAACAATATTTTGTACTGAGACATTTCCCATGGCCAGAATATTCATGATCCAGCGCAAAAGAATGGCGCTATTCATTCGATCTACTTTTTCAAGCAGAGAAAAGATGGAATCATAATCGCTAAGAAAACCTAGATTCATGCCGATCAGCATATTCCAGCCATTCTGCCATAAAAGCCAGAGACAGGCAATCAGAATGATCCAGACGGCTCTTTTCATCCTTGTATTGAACCAGGAATCCAGAAATAAAAACCAGGAAGGCCATTTATTGTCTTTCAAGAAAATCGGATCCTTTCAATACTTCGACACCCGACAGGCCAGGATATCCTCTTTGTCTTAGTACTTCATAAACAATGATTGCTGCGCAGTTCGAAAGATTCAGCGAACGGGCATTTTCCACCATAGGAAGCCTCATACAGGTATCCAGATGATTTTTTAGAATCTGCTTATCAATTCCTGTGCTTTCTTTTCCAAGGACCAGATAAATCTCTTCATTTTCGTCAATGGAGGCAAAGTCAAATTCAGAAGGTGCCTTTTTGCCGTAACGGGTCATAAAGTATTTATATTTTGATGGGTTCTTCATATCGAAATCTTCCCAATTCGGATGAATTTCAATATCCGCATCTTTGATATAATCCATTCCCGACCGACGCAGATGTTTTTCATCCAGACTGAAACCCAGTGGTTCAATCAAATGGAGTTTACAGTTAAAGGCCATGGAAGTCCGAATTATATTTCCGGTATTTCCGGGGATTTCAGGCTCAAACAATACGATGTGAATCACTTCTCTTCCCTCCAGTCCTGCATGAACTGAACCAGCGCATTGTGACGATGAGAGTATTCATTTTTAAGACTTGCGGGAACATTGCCGCTCGTCGTATTAAACGGATCAAACCAGAAAATAGGATCATATCCAAATCCGCTTTCTCCAGTAATCTCTTTGGCAATAGACCCTTCCATCGTTCCCTGGTAAACATGTTCAGTTCCATCTTTTTCGATCCAGGCAATTGCACAGACAAATCGGGCACTTCTTGATTTGCCTTCTTTTTCCTTTTCATTCACAGAATCGATAATAGCCTGATTCTTTATATCATAGGATGTATTTTCGCCCATGAATCTTGATGAATAAATACCAGGCGCTCCATCCAAAGCATCTACGACAAGTCCTGAATCATCTGCAATTACTGCTTCATGAATGAGGTTATGAATAGTTCTTGCTTTGATCAGCGCGTTTTCCTCAAATGTCTTCCCTGTTTCTTCGATCTCAGGTTCATGATCAAGATCCTTCAGTGTTTTAACCTTCACCTGATCCCCAAACATTTCCTGAAACTCTTCAGCCTTATGCGCATTTCCAGTAGCTATCCAGATGGTTTCCATATTCTTAAATTCCTTTCCATCACTGATTTCAATCTCCTGAAATTCAGCAGTTCCATTTTGCTGTTGTATTCGTATTCTAAAATTGATTATCAGATCTTTGAATTTCATTTCATACGCAGTCTATTATCGTATGTTCCCTGATGAAAATCGATCAAAAGAGCCTTCAAACAGGCATTTTATCAGTGATTCTCAATAGAAAAACCGAAAACCACCGCTTACAGCTGGTTTTCGGTTTTCTGCTTTAGAGTCCCTGAGGGCCTCCATTATTCTGGTTTTCAAAACGTTCTTCCCAGGGGGAAGGAGTATTCACTTCATTATTAATCGAAGGGGCATGTTCTAACGTTTCAAAAATTAAAAACAACATGTACTGATCAAAAGTCAGTCCAAGCGACTGAGCTTTCTCTTTCAGATAATCAATGTGAGCCTGTTCTTCAGTCATCATAATTACGAGACCTCCTTTGTTTGCGAAATTCTGTTTAACGTTAATTGAATAATAAAATCTGGTGAAAAATTCATAATCAGGTCTAGACAATCCCTGATCTGCCTGTCATGAAATTTCATTCCATAGACAATCTAACAGATTTAAACAATTGCCTGAAAGCAAATGCCTGAATGCAAAACCAGAACTCAACCGGTTAAGCAAATTACTGAAGCGTTTTCATCTTATTCTCCCCATACAAAGAAATTCCTATTATATATAGAAGATGTTCATAATCTGTACTTTTCAAAAACCAGAATTGCTAACTTCTTTTTTACGTCTCTTCTATATTATAAATAATCATTCAAAGATTATCTTCCTGGAATGGATGATCACAGCTTGCACACCTTCGTTTACACTCAATTATTTAAGTTCGATTTTCATCAGATTTTTTAAGCGACTCGATCTATCAAAAACTGAAAAAGAGATTCTTTGACGATTGATGAATTCTAATTTCCATCATCGCTTCTAGAATCTCTTTTCTAATCGTTTGAATTTTGAAAATAACAAATTTCAGCTTTTATAACTCTATTTCGAAAAGATCATGTCTGCTGGAAGTTCCATATTGAACAGCTCCAGGAATGTTTCGATATCCGTCTGTGAATCTTTGGCGGATTTGAAATGAATATTCTGCTGCAGCCAGGTTTTTATCGCAGCCTGTGCGCTAGGAATTCCCAGATTATCCACGCCAGCTTTTTCAATAGCCTGTTCGACTGTGTTATCATCGGCACTTTCAAGGAAACTTTGAATTTCATTGATTACTGGTTCCGCTTTTTCTTCAGAACCTTTTTTCACAAACAGAGCTGCCTGAGGATAACCCTTTTCTTCACTGCCATGTTCTGCCTGCCATACGTCCTGCAGATCGGTCTGGATTGCTAAAGGATTTTCTGAATCCTTACTGGAAGAAATAGCTCCAAAAGCTGCTGGCTGAGCCAACAGGGCGGCATCGGCTTTTTTCGCCTGAATGGTCTGAGAGGCTTCTGCAACAGAAGGATAATAAACAACTTCACATTCAGCTTCTGGGTACAGATTATTAAAAACCATTCCTGGAACAGCTCCCTCACCAAAAGCAGCTAATGTTTTTCCAGGTTCATTCCAGTTTTCATCAGAGGAAACCACATACAAATTTCCCCAGGTCAGAACACCAGCCAGTTCATAAGTTCCAGCTTCGTTCCAGCATTTAATGCCTAAATTGATTGGTGCAGCGATCAGATCGTATTCCGAATCCTTCTTTGAAAGTTCACTGATCAGAATATCCTGACCATTTGAATAGGTGATAGTCACCTCATCGTTATTTTCAGCTCCAGCTACTGCTAAAGCTGGAGCTCCCTGAGGAGCCAGGATCTGTACAGCTTCTTTTGCCTCAGTCTGATCCTGCTGCACTCCAGATTCTTCTGCTGGAGTACTTGAGCAGGCTGCCAGGGAGAGTACAGCTGCCGTGCTGATCAAAAGTCTTCTTAATCCATGACGAACAGACATTTATCTTCAACTTCCTTTCCAAACTTATTTACAGCTTCATCCAGCGGCATATTGATGGCTTCCTTGCTTCCGGATTTACGAATTGTTACTGTGTTTGTTTCACGATCCTTATCACCAACAACGATCTGATATGGGATCTTATGAATCTGAGCTTCACGAATACGGTAGCCAAGCTTTTCATTGCGGTCATCCAGTGATACGCGCAGACCAGCCTTTGCCAGCTCTTCCTGAACCTTTCTTGCATAATCCAGGTGTTTTTCCTGATGAACTGGAATTACAACAATCTGCTTTGGAGCCAGCCATAATGGGAAATGACCTGCATAGTTTTCGATCAGAATTCCCATGAAACGTTCGATTGATCCATACACTACTCGATGCAGCATTAATGGAGTCTGCTTTTTACCTTCAGAATCCACATAAGTCGAACCAAAACGTTCTGGCAGGTTCATATCAAGCTGAATGGTTCCACACTGCCAATCGCGTCCCAGAGAGTCCTTGATATGGATATCCAGTTTTGGACCATAGAAAGCGCCATCGCCAGGATTGACAGTATATTCCTTACCGGCATGAACACATGCATTGGCCAAAGCCTGTTCTGAAGCATCCCAGATGTCTACAGTACCGATGTAATCGGATTCTGGACGAGTCGAAAGTTCGATTGAATAATCAAGTCCGAATACTCCATACATTTCATCAATCAGATCCAGGACTTCCTTTACTTCAGATTCAATCTGATCCGGTGTCAGGAAAATATGCGCATCATCCTGAGTAAAGGTACGAACGCGGAACAGACCAGTTAAGGCTCCTGAAGCTTCATGACGGTGAACCTGACCGAGTTCACCAATTCTCAGCGGCAGATCCTTATAGGAATGCAGATCATTATTATAAACAAGCAGCGCACCTGGACAGTTCATCGGTTTGATGGCAAAAGTACGCTCATCCACCTGCGTAGTATACATATTCTGTTTGTAATGATCCCAGTGTCCGGAAGTTTCCCACAGCTCACGGGACATGATGATTGGAGTTTTAATAAATTTATATCCACGTCGAGTATGAACATCGTACCAGTAGCGTTCGAGTTCATTTCTGAGGATCATTCCATCCGTCAGCATGATTGGCATGCCAGGAGCGTATTCAGAAACCGTAAACAGATTCATTTCACGGCCAATCTTCTTGTGATCTCTTTTCTTGGCTTCTTCCAGAAAGTTAAGATAGTCTTCTAATTCTTCTTTCGTATCAAAAGCAATTCCATATACACGCTGAAGCATCTTGTTATTGGAATCACCTTTCCAGTAGGCGCCGGAATGCTTGAGCAGCTTGAAGTTTTTCAGCTGTTTTACCGTATCGACATGCGGTCCGCGGCAAAGGTCAGTGAATTCGCCCTGCGAATAAATAGAGATATTTCCATCTTCAAGATTGCTGATGAGATCGAGTTTATAGGGATCATCCTTGAACATTTCAAGGGCTTCATCTTTTGAAATTTCATGACGTACAATTCTCTTTCCGTCCTTGGCGATCTTCTTCATTTCCTTTTCAATGGCAGCGAGATCTTCATCGTTGAGGGATTTATCACCGAGATCCATATCATAATAGAAGCCATCACGGATGACTGGTCCTACCCAGAATTTTGCTTCCGGATACAGACGTTTAACAGCCTGGGCCAATAAATGCGCAGCCGAATGATTCAGAGTGGAAAGATGTTCATTTTCAAGAATATTTACTGGTTCCATTTTTCTTTATCCTTTCTGCATTTGAGCATTAAAAAAACGACAGCCATCAAAGGACGTCTGTCGTTACGCGGTACCACCTTTGTTCGGGAAAATTTGATGATTCCTTTTGGTCTGATGGTTCATGATATTAGTGTATTCTGAAGACCAAAAGTGCTTCCCGCACCTCAATAACTTTAACGCAGTTGTACGGCTCACCTTTTCAGGGGCAATTCCAAGGGAGTAATCCACTGAACCTTCGACAGCCTCACATCGCCCGGCTGACTTTCTGGATCTGGAAACAGCAGACCATATCCTTTTCGTCATCATTGACTCGATTATAAAATTGCCAATTCACTTTGTCAAAAAATAAGAATCTTTCTGCTTCTTCTGAAATCAGAAAGAAGCTGACCATTCTTCATTGAAATAAACAATTAATCCGCTAATACCAAAAGCTCCTCCAGAAAGATTCGTTGAATTACCGTCTCTATCAGTTAATACAGATTTACGATTCTTGTGAAAATGATCTTTCTTATCAATCAAATTGATTAGATAAGCCGTATCCTATCAGCCTGATTGATTAGATACGCTCTATCTTATCTATCAACTTGATACAATCTGTCCTATCTGTTGAATGGAGATTAATCTCTCTTATCCTATCGATCAGTTCACTGACGATAAACCGAAATATAAAGACCTGGTTTTTATAATAGTTTTGACCGAACCAGCCGCATTCTCCTAAGTGACGTGTATTCAGAAAGTATATCAAAAAAGGATCTCCAGATATTCTGAAAATCCCTTTAAGTCAATCGAACATTTTCTAAATGAATCACTTCTTTTTGAGTGACCAAAATAATATTTCTATCGTACTGATTTATAAAGAATACGAATTACTCGTTTTACAATATACCAGTTTCCATTTACCTTGATCAGAGAATCTTCATATTCCATCGTCTGTAAGGTCATATTCATTGGATCGGTTCGGATCAACTGAGCAATGCAGCTGGTATTCGCAGTAGCTGCCTGATCCAGAGATTTGACATCCACCATTTTTGTTCCGTTGTTATGAAAAATGATATCGTAATTTTCAATTTTTTCTGTCAATACAGATTGAATCTGCTGTTTGTCTTTACAAAGAGTAGTCAGCTTTCCATCTTCGTAAACTTCTAACTGAGCATCTTCAGAGAAGACTTCCATTGCTTTTGTCAGATTTTTATGATCAATGTAATAAGCAACTTCATCAATTGCAGTTGAAATTTCATATTGATTATCTATAAGTTTATTGTCCATCGTAATCGCCTCCGTATGACTTAATCATACCTCTCTGTTTAACAATCAACATTTGATTAGCAACGCAAAAAGCAATCAGACCGATCCTGCTCAGGACATAAAAAACCCAAAAATTAGATCAAAAAAGTCAGAGTCTGCTGGCCAATAAACATGCCGCAAAACTCTGACTTAAATTTGTAACCAAGAAACTCTAGTTTTGAGTTCGATGTATTTCTGTCAACCTGTTTAGTGTCGTCATTTTGAAACCATGTACTAGCGAACTGTCTTAGGAGCGTAGCGAATAATACGAATTGAGTTCAGAATACATAAAACGCTGACACCAACATCCGCAAATACTGCTCCCCACATATTCACAATTCCCAAAGCTCCAAGGACAAGCATTAAAACCTTGATGCCAATCGCAAAGACAATATTCTGATAGGCAATGGATAAAGTCTTCTTTGAAATCTGATCCGCTTTATACAGACCACTGAGCTGATCATCCATTAATACGATGTCTGCGGCTTCAATGGCAGCATCACTGCCAAGACCACCCATGGCGATACCAATATCGGCTCTGGTTAATACGGGGGCATCGTTAATGCCATCACCAATATAGGCAGTTTTTCCATTTTTGGAAGATTCAAGAATCTTCTCAAGTTCATCCACTTTCTGTTCAGGTAAAAGCTTTGCATGAACTTCATCAATTCCGGCTTTCGAAGCGACGGCCCTGGCAACTGTTTCGCTATCTCCTGTCAGCATGATAAAGCGTTCGACACCTTCCTTACGCAGAAGATCGAATACAACTTTCGCGTCTTCTTTTGGTTCATCAGCAACTTCGATCATTCCGGCAAAAATACCATCTACCGCAATATAAACATTCGTTCCAAAGCCACTGCCTGCTGGAAGCACATCATGACCGATATTTAAAAGACTCATCAGTTTTTCATTGCCGCAGGCTACGACTTTTCCATCAACGGTTGCCTTTAGTCCCTTACCGGCAATTTCTTCAACATTTTCTACACCTGCTTTTGGATCTGTAAGTCCAGCCTTTTTGGCGGCGTTTAAAATGGATAAGGCAATTGGATGGGATGAGAAAGACTCAGCTTTCGCACACAGATTTAACAGCTGATCGGTATTTACAGCTGGGTTTTCAGAAATAATGTTTGTTACTTCAAAAGTTCCATGAGTTAAAGTTCCTGTCTTATCAAAGACCATGGTTTTAACTTCGGCTAAATCCTGCAGATAGCTGCTTCCCTTCACAAGGATTCCGTTTTTACTGGCCGCTCCAATTCCTCCAAAGAAGGATAAAGGAACTGAAATAACTAACGCACAAGGACAGGAAATAACCAGAAATTCCAATGCCCGGTAAATCCAGGTCGACCACTGTCCGGTAATCAGAGATGGAATAATTGCCAATGCGATTGCTGAGTAGACAACAACAGGCGTATAGATCCGGGCGAATTTGGTGATGAACTGTTCTGAACGGCTTTTCTTATCTGTCGCATTTTCGACCAGATCAAGAATTCTCGAAACAGTTGATTCTCCAAAAGCCTTTGTTACTTTAACCTTCAAGACACCTGACTGGTTAATGCATCCTGAGATGACTTCCTGACCAGGGTGAATACCTCTTGGAACACTCTCTCCAGTTAAGGCCGCTGTATCCAGGGTAGAATTTCCCTCGATGACAGTACCATCTAATGGAACTCTTTCTCCTGGCTGAATCACAATAATATCGCCTACAACGACTTCCTCAGGATCAACTTCTTCAATTTCACCATTCTTTTCAAGATTGGCATAATCAGGGCGAATATCCATCAGATCGGCAATATTCTTACGGCTTCTTTCCAGCGCATATGACTGAAACCATTCTCCAACCTGATAAAACAGCATAACGGCAACAGCTTCAGGATATTCTCCTAATGCCATCGCTCCAAATGAAGCGACAGCCATCAGGAAGTTTTCATCCATGAAATCCTTTGCTCGAATATTCATTAAGGTTTTTCTGAGAACATCCCAGGAAATATAGAGATATACCAGGAAAAACAGGATGAATCGGACAAGTTCAGGAATTTGCCAGATAGCCGAAACAAGAACCGCTAAAACGTATCCTGCTGCGGCAATTAAGATCCGCCTCAGGTTTTTCTTTTGTTTTTTTGTCATTTGAAATTCTTTCTAAGCAGCATTTTGAATCGGACAGATTCAATCAGCTTAAAAATGCTTCTGATTTAATCTGCTGATTCCTTTCTCTTTTCTATGGCAGAAAAATGATTCTGTCCCTTAAGCGTAGATCACAACATCATCATCGATCTTTTTCATCTGTTCGATGGCCATATCAATGATTTCTGCATGACGGCCAGCTTCTGCATTAACGATCAGTTTTTGCGTCATCAGATTCACACTGCAGCTGTCTACCCCATTAATTTTTGAAACACAATCTTCAAGTTTTGCCGCACAGGTTGGGCAGTCGACTTCGACTTTAAAAGTTTTACGCATAGTTATTTATTCTCCTTATATTGTGATTTTGCGTGAAATCACTGTTATAAAGTTTGGATTTGCCTGTCTTTTTAATCTTCAATTCCTTTACTGCATGTAAATTCAGAAGATCTAAAACCGAAGCAGATCAAACAATTTAACAGTTGAACACTTATTCACTTGTTAAATTAATTGTACCTTCTTTCTCCTCAGAAACAAGAGAAATTCTCAACTTCTGTGAGTAAAATGGTTAGCTTCACTTTATTCACTATTTACAGATATTTTCCTAACTGGTTCACATCAAACTCCAAAATCTGATATGAATTTTCTGGACTTCATATAAAACGGATAGATAATGTGCTCTCAAGCTCTTTCTGGTTGCGAATATCAATACCAGAGCAACTGACAATTGGTGTCGCCGATTTGAAGGGATCGATATAATTGAACCAGTTAAGAACATTGAAAAGAGGATTAATTATGACAATTGGTGATAATATTCAGCACAGGCGTAAAGTTAAAGGAATGACGCAGGAAGAACTGGCTCAACAGCTCAAAGTTTCCAGACAGACAATTTCCAAGTGGGAAATGAATCAGGCCAATCCGGAGATTTCCAAGCTTGTTGAACTTGCCTCGCTATTTAACTGCAAAATCGACGAATTGCTCAGTGATGATCTGAAAAAGCTCGAAGAAATCTATTCTGATGTCAAAATCGTCGATATTCCTGCGTTTCGTCTAGGCCGTTATGTAATGATCACGCCAAATCCTGACGATGACCTGCATGCTTACTTAGAGAGCTGGGCAAAAGCCAGCGGTCTTGAAGAATTCACCAGAGGACAAGTTCAAAGAATAGGATGGGATTTCCCTTTTGTTTCTATTGAACAGGCAAATCGGTTTGGGATGCATGGTTATGTTGAAGGCTGTATTCTGCCTGAAGGCTTTGAACCTGGATGTCCTGGAGTCGAAATTTATGAGCAAGTTCCAGCGCGGTATGACTGCATTACCATCAGTGATCCATTTTCACGTGCTTTTGTCACCATACCAGGAGCCTACAGACGAATCATGGAGTATCTCAGCCATCACAGATTTAAAGAGCGCCCTGATGATCATGTTCTTTCCTGCTTTGAATACGTTTTTCAAAAGGATCATCAAACATTCATGACTGTCTGTCTGAGCGTGGAAGCTCTGGTTTGACAATTGTAATCTAAAGAGCCGCATTAACGCACAAAAGGGGCTGTTAAATTTCGACTGATTTTTCATCAGCGAGATTTACAGCCCCTTTTTCTATGCTTTTTATCTGATTCAATCCTGTTTTATGATGTGTTTTTCCGCTCAAGTCAATTTTTGAACGCACTGAAAAGAGCCAAAACTCAAAAAGACTGTTTATAATCTTTTTCAGATTTCGCTTTTCTGCTCCTTTAATTTTCCATAACGTTCGAGTTCTGGGCAACTCATCCGATTTCTGTTGTTTAATTTTCTAATATTGTGTCCCATGGCCACAATAAGCACCTCAAATTTTACGTTTTCCAGTCCCCGGCGTCTCAATCGGCTGTATCTGTAGTTTTCTTTAAGATCTCCGAAGGTTCCTTCCGCCTGAATGCTCCGGCTGACCATAATCTCATGTCCTGCATCTGAAGACATGTTCTCCCG
>NZ_MPJW01000053.1 GCF_001945525.1 Ileibacterium valens | reverse complement strand
TAAATAAACTGTTTTATGGTATAATGTAATGGGTGAATACTATGCCAGAAAACAGCTCAGCAGACACATCTAACATCTCTTCAAATCCGCTCTTTCAGCAGCTGGTTAAGATCAGCCGGCAGCTGGATCAGGCTCTGGAAGACAGCCGGAAAAAAGATGATATCATCCGCTCACTGACGGAAAAGATCGATGTTCTTACTGAACAGGTTGATGCAGCCAATACAACGATCGCTTCTCTGACTGAGCAGATCACTCTGATGGCGGCTCAGCGCTACGCAAAGAAATCGGAGAAACGTTCCAGTGACAACAAGAAGAAAGATGATGACGACAGTAATGATTCTGACTCCACTCCTTCTTCTGGTTCCGCTCCTGAATCCGACTCTTCCAAAAAGCTGAACACTCATCGGCCTGTTAAGAAGAACCGAACCAGAAAGCCCAAATCGACGCTGAAAGAAATGATTGAACGCATGGGTATTGATGTGGAAAAGGTTGTAAGAGAACTCGATGAGGACAAAAGGTTCTGCGAATACTGTGGTCATGAGCTCATTCCGTTTGGAGAAAAGCATCTGCGTTACGAGCTTAAGGTTGAACTTCCCAGACTCAGAGTCATTGAGTATGTGGGTGTGACTTACGGCTGCCCTGACTGTCATGCAAAAGCTGCTGACAGTGACACTCCGCTCAGTGAATGCGGACTGTCTCCCGTTCAGGCCGAGGCTCCAAAGCCGCTTCTGCCCGGAAGCTGGGCTTCCTCCTCATTTCTTGCCATGGCGATCGCCTTCAAGATTCTCTATCAGATTCCCACCAATCTTCTGATTACGATGTTCAGAGAAATGGGAATGTTCAGCCTTATCCAAGAACTCGGTGGTCGCCGGATCATTTCAGTTTCGCAGGTACTTTAAACCGCTGTTTGAAAGACTCAGACAGATTCTGCTTGC
>NZ_MPJW01000178.1 GCF_001945525.1 Ileibacterium valens | reverse complement strand
ATGAAGTCGATCCTCGTCGGCAGGCCGCAGCTTTGTGCAGATGAAACAACGCTCCAGGTGATCAATGAGTCCCATACCCGAAGAAAGAGTAAATCCTATCTCTGGCAGTATCGGACAGTAGACATGGATGAATATCCGATCGTACTGTTTGAGTACTGTCAGGGCAGATCAGGATCGTATGCGGCTGAGTTTCTGAGAGGATTTGACGGCACCCTACTGGTGGATGGCTTCACCGGATATAACAAGGTGGAATGTGACCGGCTTGCCAACTGCTGGGTTCACGCCAGACGGTACCTGATCGAAGCGTCTGTTGTATCCTGCAGCGATCATATAAACGGAATCCTGGAGAAGGCACTCTCCTATTTTGATCAGATCTTCGATATTGAATATGAGATCAGTGAGAACGGTCTCGACCAGGATCGTCGGCTGGAATACCGCAGCTTGAAAACCACTCCAGTCGTCAATGAGCTGTTTGACTGGGTAAAGACTCTGAATATCAGGGAGCTGCCCGGCGAGAAGACCAGAAAAGCGTTCAACTACCTGCTCAGACATGAGCAGGGTCTGCGGGTATTCCTGAATGATCCGATGCTTCCGGCCCACAATAACGGCGCCGAGCAGGACTTTGTCTCTGTTGCCAGAGGACGCCATAACTGGCTGTTCTCCTACAGCGAAGAAGGAGCTGATTCGCTGGCTCTGATGTTTTCAGTGGTGAAGAGCGCCAGGCGAAACGGGTTGAATGTCATGAAGTATCTGAATTATCTCTTTGAGACGCTGATCAGCTGGCGTGACAAGACAGTTCCATCTTCGATCCTGGAAAGTCTGCTGCCATGGGCTGAAGAGATCCAGAACAGGTTCAGCCTGAAAGGTCAGGCTGCCTGAGTTCAACAGAATCACAAAAGGCGGAAATCTTCCGTTTCCGACTTTCCTGAGAGGAAAGC
>NZ_MPJW01000222.1 GCF_001945525.1 Ileibacterium valens | reverse complement strand
TGGAGCACAGAAACGAAGCAAGCTAAGTGTAAAACACAAAGAACAAAGACAACAGACAAGAAGGATGTCGCTGATGTTTGGTTTTGAAAGATCCATGGTGTGGTCTTGATGGCAGAATGGAAATACCTGGTTACATTCCGCACCCAGCAGTCAAGCATTCTAACGGCGACGATAGTGAACAGCGAAAATAGCAAGAGGCCATGCAAAAAGCAAGCCGATCTGAGTGAGCAATCACTTCAGATCGGCTTTTCTGTTTGTAACGCGGTAAAATCCCTGCGAAAATTTACATAATGGAAAAAGTGGCACTTAAATGTTCGAGGCATAAATTCGGCTAATTTATTCCTGTTAGATCAAAGGAAAGGCGGAAAATAGGATGTTTAAGAGAAAAATGACTGCTGTCCTGGAAGAGTGGAATAAATTTCATAAAAAAAACTTTAACTATTATTGACGCCAGACAGGTTGGTAAATCAACTGTAGTCTGAGAGTTTGGGAAAAGAAAGTACGAGTCTTTTATTCAATAATCGACTTAAAAGGGGCTGTTAAATTTCGACTGATTTTTCATCAGCGAGATTTACAGCCCCTTTTTCTATGCTTTTTATCTGATTCAATCCTGTTTTATGATGTGTTTTTCCGCTCAAGTCAATTTTTGAACGCACTGAAAAGAGCCAAAACTCAAAAAGACTGTTTATAATCTTTTTCAGATTTCGCTTTTCTGCTCCTTTAATTTTCCATAACGTTCGAGTTCTGGGCAACTCATCCGATTTCTGTTGTTTAATTTTCTGATATTGTGTCCCATGGCCACAATAAGCACCTCAAATTTTACGATTTCCAGTCCCCGGCGTCTCAATCGGCTGTATCTGTAGTTTTCTTTAAGATCTCCGAAGGTTCCTTCCGCCTGAATGCTCCGGCTGACCATAATCTCATGTCCTGCATCTGAAGACATGTTCTCCCG
>NZ_MPJW01000281.1 GCF_001945525.1 Ileibacterium valens | reverse complement strand
ACTGCTGTTACACAGGCCAACAGAGTTATAACGCCCATCACTCAGACCTTGCACAGGCAGCTTCTCTGAACTGCTGTCAAACACCTGAACTAAAATGGTAGATTGCAGGTTAAAACTCGTTGATTCTGATATGAAAGCCCCCCTTGTCAAGGGCGCACTGAGGGCTAACTAATTTATTTTTTAACTACATAAAGGGATTAGTGAATGTCATGCATAAATCCTGGAATGGATTCATCAGCTATTTAAACCAATCTGATATACGTGGATTTTCACAGGTTAATGGTTTCGCTGAGACCCCACCATCTAAAAACGCGGATTAACATAGAATTATCGTGGATAGTCAAACCTCTTACTTCCAGGACTTATGAATGACATTCATTTCTCTGAACTTTATTGTCAATTGTTCGTTAACTTCAGATAAAAAGATTTAGAGTGCTGCAAATTTTGTTAAAACTTGGTTGTTCCGTTGATCTGTAGTTCCCAAAAATTTTCTACCTAGACCCTAAATTGAGTTCTTCAGGGACTTTAATCTTGAATAACTTATATCCCTGATTTGCTTTAGAATCAGCCTCATGAATAATGATTTTGTCTTCGAATACTGAACATCGTTGATATCCCAGGTTTTGAAACAGACTGATTGGATTCAATTTCTTGGTTCTTTTATTCTCATGATTCAATAGTTCCAACTGGATTCTTTTGACAATCATTGAAGCGATAAAAGTAATCAGAAGATGACCTCTCAGACGGTCTTCAGATTGAATACGTACTGGCAGTAATCCTGTATAGTTTTTCCCGATATCAAAAGTCTGTTCAACCTGCTGTCTTGTGTAATAAACAGGCAAGATCTCTTCGATGGCTAACTCATTTGAAGAAGCAAGGATGAAAAATCCTTCGGATTCAAGTTTTTCAAACAACTCAGTTGAGGTTCCTGAATCTGGATCCAGATGATTGAGCA
>NZ_MPJW01000220.1 GCF_001945525.1 Ileibacterium valens | reverse complement strand
TTAAGCTGGGTGGTTTGATTTCGTTTCATTTTGTCCTCCTTTTATAAGAAGGATATCAAAATAAAACCAACCAAAATTGGCGCATTTCTCGCTGCAATTATTGGTTGGTTTTACGTTAGCATTAACAACAGACGGTCGATCAGGGACAGAACTTCTTCTGCCTGACTTCTGATGGCTTCATTTCTGCTGACCAGGTTTGCTTCGATGAAGTACCTTCTTGCATGAACCCAGCAGTTTGCCAGCTTCGCTCCTTTGACCTGGGAGTATCCGCTGTAGCCGTCAACCAGCAGAGTCCCCTTAAATCCTTCAAGGAACTCAGCTGCGAATCTGCCGCCCCGTCCCTGCTGATAATCAAAAAGGACAATCGGAAACTCACAGATATCCGCTGTCCGGTACTGCCAGATGAAAGATCTGGTTTTCCTTCTCGTGACAGATTCATTGATCACCCTGAGAGTCGTTTCATCCGCCTGGATGTGAGTGCTCGCAAGCAGAATCTGTCTGAGTCTGTCAAACAGAGGAGCAAAGTAAACCTGCGAAACTGAAATGATCCAGCTGCACAGAGTTCCTGAAGAAACGCTGAACATTCCCATTTCTCTGAACATCGTAATCAGAAGATTGGTGGGAATCTGATAGAGAATCTTGAAGGCGATCGCCATGGCAAGAAATGAGGAGGAAGCCCAGCTTCCGGGCAGAAGCGGCTTTGGAGCCTCGGCCTGAACGGGAGACAGTCCGCATTCACTGAGCGGAGTGTCACTGTCAGCAGCTTTTGCATGACAGTCAGGGCAGCCGTAAGTCACACCCACATACTCAATGACTCTGAGTCTGGGAAGTTCAACCTTAAGCTCGTAACGCAGATGCTTTTCTCCAAACGGAATGAGCTCATGACCACAGTATTCGCAGAACCTTTTGTCCTCATCGAGTTCTCTTACAACCTTTTCCACATCAATACCCATGCGTTCAATCATTTCTTTCAGCGTCGATTTGGGCTTTCTGGT
>NZ_MPJW01000219.1 GCF_001945525.1 Ileibacterium valens | reverse complement strand
AGGAAAAAAGCACAATATAGCCGTTACTGCGATTGCGAGAGATCTTTCCTGCTTTGTCTGGGGACTTATGACGGATAACATTTGCATTGCCAGAAACTGAGTTTAATAAGAAACAATCTGTTTTAGATAATATGAAAGGCCCCCCAGAAGCCAATTCGTGGATTTAGATGGATACTTAGGGTGTATTCAAAAGTAAACGTCATTACCACATGACTTAGGAGGACCTATATGGCAAGCTTACTTTTTATCGGATGCGATGTCCACAGTAAAACAATCAGTTTAGATACTTTCGATCGAGATTCTAATACACATAGTCACCAGACAAAAATTAATAATGATCCACGATTGATCTGGAAGTATGCCAAGAAAATCGAATCTGAAGTTGAACCTGGAACTCAACTCGTTTTCGGTTACGAAGCTGGGTGTCTTGGATTTTCTTTCCATGAAAGAATTACGAAAATGGGCTTTGAATGCCGGATTATGGCGCCAACGACAATCCGTCTGGCTCAGACAGACCGCGTTCGCAAAACGGATCGCAGAGATGCAAAATCTCTGGCTGAAGCATTAGCCTATGACACCTATAGATCTGTTTATGTTCCTACTCAGGAAGATCAGGAAGTTCGCTCATTTATTCGTCTTCGTGAAGATACTCAGGAAACCATTAAGAAGTTCAAACAGCGGATTAATGCCTTTATGTTGAAACTTGGCTACACCTTTGATGAGGGAAAGACCAAGTGGACTATAAAACACAGAGATTGGCTTAAATCCCTGGAGCTGTCTCCAATGAATCGCGAGGTGCTCGACGAGTATCTCATTACTCTTGAGGAGCTTGAGACCAAAATTGCTCGATATGATGAGCGAATCACCGAAATGTCCAAACAGGAAAATTACAATGAACTGGCTAGTTCCCTTTCGTGCTTCAAAGGAGTAACCAGGCCCATCGCTATGCGGATCATTACTGAAATTGGAGATTTTAATCGCTTTGCAACAGCTGGAGAATTTGCCT
>NZ_MPJW01000218.1 GCF_001945525.1 Ileibacterium valens | reverse complement strand
AGGATCTATATTTTGATGTGGATGAAAGCAAGTATTCATCCAGTCCTGTAACCCATTCACCATCTTTGATTCTTAGCTTTGGAGATGTCTGGTTTCTTAACGAATATCTGAAATCAACCGGACTCCTTGAATGTCTGAAAGCTGTCGACGGACAATTTGATACTGTTGTTTCGCTGGTCATGTACTACATTCTCAACCAATTAGCCCTCGTCCATGCCCAGGATTGGTATGAAAGCAGCTATGTGTCTTATCTTTACCCAAAGGCAAGAATGGATAGTCAGCGTTTAAGCGAACAGTTGTCGCTGATTGGATCTGAGGAATCGTATAGAAGCTTCTTCAAAAGTTATATTGGCTGGATGAAAAACGATCAGGAGAATATCGATAACATCCTGGTCGATTCTACTGGACTTCCAAACAGTATTCACTTTCCTTTGACAGCGGTAAGCAATCATAATGGAAAGATTTCGAATGAAATTCGTCTCATTTATGTCACTCAGGAAGAAACAGGTATTCCAATTTATCTTCGATATGTTTGTGGATCGATTCCAGATGTCCTCACGATTCCAGCCACAATCAAAGAGTTAAAAGAAATGTCTGTTCCAATCAAGGAAGTGCTTCTTGATGCTGGATATTACAGCGAAAAAAATGTCATTCGCCTTTATACAGAAAACGTAAAATTCGTCTGCCGGGTCAAAGAGAATCTTCGACTTTTCAAGGAGCTGGTTTCTATTCACCGTAAGGAAATAGAAAATCAGGACAATCTGGTCAAGTTTGGAAAAAGATTGGTTTTTATCAAAGCTCGGGCAGTGAATCTTGCCCCGAATTGTCCTGGTTATGCTTATATCTGTTTGGATTTAGCTCGTAGAGCATCTGAATCCATGAATATGCTCAATCATCTGGATCCAGATTCAGGAACCTCAACTGAGTTGTTTGAAAAACTTGAATCCGAAGGATTTTTCATCCTTGCTTCTTCAAATGAGTTAGCCATCGAAGAGATCTTGCCTGTTTATTA
>NZ_MPJW01000217.1 GCF_001945525.1 Ileibacterium valens | reverse complement strand
TACAAGACAGCAGGTTGGTTGATACAGTGCCTTGAGGGTGATGACAAGCGCCATCAGAGAGGGAGAAACCCATTTTCCAAAAAGGAGTGATTCGGGAGCCTTTGCCATGACCGGGTGAATATCAAACTCGCCTGGAAGATAACGCGGATCCCGGCTCTTCCTTTTACATTCGGGACAGCCGTAAGAAACAGAATAGTGCCGGATGATTTCCAGTTTTCCTGGAATGTATCTGACTTCATGACGGACCAGCTTTCTGCCGATCGGAGTGAGTTCCGTACCGCAGACGGAACAGATTCTCTGGTCTTCAGACAGTTCGTGAAGTTCATCTGTGACAGGAAGGTTCATCTTTTTAATAAGATCTTCCAGAGATTCCTTCGGCTTACGGGCTTTGGAACGAACAGGCCGTTTCCTTGCGGAAGCTCCGGGAGCAGGGGTTTTGGCAGAAGGACCGGATGGCTGGTCATGATCGTCCTTTTTATCTGGCTTTCTCTTTTCAGAACTCCTGCCATACTTCTGAGCAGCCATCAGCCTGATCTGAGCAGACAGATCAAGGATCGTGGCATTTGCCTGATCCAGCTGCTCTGTGAGGCTCTTAATCAGTTTTCTGTTAGCTTCATTCTCTTCCTGGCTCTTCTCATACTGAATGGTCAGCTTGTTAATGGCCTTGTTCAATTCAACCAGCTGATGAAAGAACTGGTTCTCGCTGATGTTGCTCGTATTGATTTCTGACATAATTTTCCCTGTTTAAATTATACCATAAATCAGACTGAAATCTCTTTATTTAAAGCGTTTTCGGCACTATTCTATCTCCTTTTCACTGTTGTTTTCTGCTCTGGAAAGAGCCCCTCAAGCAGCCATCTCAGCTGCTGCGAGCTAAGTTCTCTGACCTCGTTTTTGTCTCTCGGCCATCGAAAATGGCCGTCATCCAACCGTTTATAGAGCAGCAGAAATCCATCCTGCTGCCAAAGAAGGCCTTTGATTCTGTCCGCTCTTCTGCCGCAGAACAGGAACAG
>NZ_MPJW01000216.1 GCF_001945525.1 Ileibacterium valens | reverse complement strand
ATCCGGTTGACGGGCAGCTGATACAGTGCCTTGAGGGTGATGACAAGCGCCATCAGAGAGGGAGAAACCCATTTTCCAAAAAGGAGTGATTCGGGAGCCTTTGCCATGACCGGGTGAATATCAAACTCGCCTGGAAGATAACGCGGATCCCGGCTCTTCCTTTTACATTCGGGACAGCCGTAAGAAACAGAATAGTGCCGGATGATTTCCAGTTTTCCTGGAATGTATCTGACTTCATGACGGACCAGCTTTCTGCCGATCGGAGTGAGTTCCGTACCGCAGACGGAACAGATTCTCTGGTCTTCAGACAGTTCGTGAAGTTCATCTGTGACAGGAAGGTTCATCTTTTTAATAAGATCTTCCAGAGATTCCTTCGGCTTACGGGCTTTGGAACGAACAGGCCGTTTCCTTGCGGAAGCTCCGGGAGCAGGGGTTTTGGCAGAAGGACCGGATGGCTGGTCATGATCGTCCTTTTTATCTGGCTTTCTCTTTTCAGAACTCCTGCCATACTTCTGAGCAGCCATCAGCCTGATCTGAGCAGACAGATCAAGGATCGTGGCATTTGCCTGATCCAGCTGCTCTGTGAGGCTCTTAATCAGTTTTCTGTTAGCTTCATTCTCTTCCTGGCTCTTCTCATACTGAATGGTCAGCTTGTTAATGGTCTTGTTCAATTCAACCAGCTGATGAAAGAACTGGTTCTCGCTGATGTTGCTCGTATTGATTTCTGACATAATTTTCCCTGTTTAAATTATACCATAAATCAGACTGAAATCTCTTTATTTAAAGCGTTTTCGCCACTATTCTATCTCCTTTTCACTGTTGTTTTCTGCTCTGGAGAGAGCCCCTCAAGCAGCCATCTCAGCTGCTGCGGGCTAAGTTCTCTGACCTCGTTTTTGTCTCTCGGCCATCGAAAATGGCCGTCATCCAACCGTTTATAGAGCAGCAGAAATCCATCCTGCTGCCAAAGAAGGCCTTTGATTCTGTCCGCTCTTCTGCCGCAGAACAGGAACAG
>NZ_MPJW01000038.1 GCF_001945525.1 Ileibacterium valens | reverse complement strand
ATCCGGTTGACGGGCAGCTGATACAGTGCCTTGAGGGTGATGACAAGCGCCATCAGAGAGGGAGAAACCCATTTTCCAAAAAGGAGTGATTCGGGAGCCTTTGCCATGACCGGGTGAATATCAAACTCGCCTGGAAGATAACGCGGATCCCGGCTCTTCCTTTTACATTCGGGACAGCCGTAAGAAACAGAATAGTGCCGGATGATTTCCAGTTTTCCTGGAATGTATCTGACTTCATGACGGACCAGCTTTCTGCCGATCGGAGTGAGTTCCGTACCGCAGACGGAACAGATTCTCTGGTCTTCAGACAGTTCGTGAAGTTCATCTGTGACAGGAAGGTTCATCTTTTTAATAAGATCTTCCAGAGATTCCTTCGGCTTACGGGCTTTGGAACGAACAGGCCGTTTCCTTGCGGAAGCTCCGGGAGCAGGGGTTTCGGCAGAAGGACCGGATGGCTGGTCATGATCGTCCTTTTTATCTGGCTTTCTCTTTTCAGAACTCCTGCCATACTTCTGAGCAGCCATCAGCCTGATCTGAGCAGACAGATCAAGGATCGTGGCATTTGCCTGATCCAGCTGCTCTGTGAGGCTCTTAATCAGTTTTCTGTTAGCTTCATTCTCTTCCTGGCTCTTCTCATACTGAATGGTCAGCTTGTTAATGGTCTTGTTCAATTCAACCAGCTGATGAAAGAACTGGTTCTCGCTGATGTTGCTCGTATTGATTTCTGACATAATTTTCCCTGTTTAAATTATACCATAAATCAGACTGAAATCGCTTTATTTAAAGCGTTTTCGGCACTATTCTATCTCCTTTTTACTGTTGTTTTCTGCTCTGGAGAGAGCCCCTCAAGCAGCCATCTCAGCTGCTGCGGGCTAAGTTCTCTGACCTCGTTTTTGTCTCTCGGCCATCGAAAATGGCCGTCATCCAACCGTTTATAGAGCAGCAGAAATCCATCCTGCTGCCAAAGAAGGCCTTTGATTCTGTCCGCTCTTCTGCCGCAGAACAGGAACAG
>NZ_MPJW01000139.1 GCF_001945525.1 Ileibacterium valens | reverse complement strand
TTGAGTATTGAAACTCATAATTCCCTAATGTGAAGTGGCTTATATCAATAATTTCAACTAATGAAGTTGAAAAGTTGAGGTCGGTATCGGATAGAACAATTTGTTTGCTTACTGAATCGTAGGCTTCAAACATATAATGGTGATCCTCCGAAACACCTTTATATAAAACCGCTCCATTAAGTTCATTGTTTCTGATTCTTAAGATCGTTTCTTCAATCATTTCAATTCTGTTTTCGTGTTCCTGAATCATTTGTTCGAGTACTGAAAATCCGAGGTTCTGGCTTTTAAGCAGTTGAAGAATGTCAATATAAATCTTCTCTTTTTTCATAAAAAATCTCCTTTATTTATCGATTGACAAATGATATTTAGTTGTTTAAGTTATCGAACTAAATACCAAATTTGTTAAAGAAAAAGCACCCAGAGCGTTAAGCTGAAATAACCAAGTGTTAATCAACTTGACGCCCAAAATGGGTGCTTTTATATAACCACGAACAATAGGTTGTTTTTCCATTTCATATCATTGATTATACTCCGAGTGCTCACATAAAAGATGGGTAATTTGGGACGAAGAACTGCTTTTTTCTTGCGGTTCGAGAGAAATAGTGCTTTATTTCAGTTTACATTGTTTACTCACAAAATTATGGATGCATTAAAAATGGGATTCAATTGGTGATTTTAGAGTGTTAATATCCAATATCAAAGGGCTAATTTGTATTTACTGATGTTTTGATCCAAGTTCCGGAATGAATATTAATATATGGGACCAATGTGGATAATGACAATTTTATTTGCCCCTGACGGTGATGATAGTCATTGAGAACTCGATTATTCATTCTTTTGCAACCGGTATGTTTTTTGTATGCCCTTCTATTTTTAGACTGGTATTCGAGACTACTTATATCCCCGATATCTTCAGGGTGATTATAGTAAGTCCAACCGTATTTTGTGTTGAAGCACCGCTAATTTGTCTGGATTCGATAAAGTGCGCAGAGAGTGCTAAAAGATTTGGTTCTCTGAAGAAAACAAAAAACCGCCAGCTTTATCTCATTACGCAAGCCTTTGCTGTCAACATCAATCTTGATACTTCAATGTCACCTGACAAAATTATTAATTTCTAATGTCAACGAGGAAAAAGTGAAGATTTCTCAAAAGAGCTCAAAGATGATTTTCGAGCAAATACTTTTGAATCTCTGATGAAGGGGATCAATTACCTGTTCCACTTCCTGCAATTTCATGCTCTCTAGGCTTCTCTTTTCGATTATTTCTGTTTGTGGTCTAGAACGTAAATGAAAGAATGGATTCATTGAAAGTGATATGAAGTTGTATGATAAAGTTTACAGATCAATTTCTCAGCATCAGGAATCAAAGAGATCTGCATTTTAAGGGATGTTTTGGAAGTGGAGGCATTTGTTATGAAAGTCAGTCTTTTAAATTCAGGATCAGCAGGTAATTGCTGCATAGTTCAGAGTTCGAATACCACAATCATGATTGACTGCGGTTCTCCAAGCCAGAAGTATCTCAGGCAGGCTATGGAAGAAGTCGATGTTTCCGTCAATGATCTTGATGCCGTGCTAATCACCCATAATCATTCTGATCATGTTCGCTGGCTCAATATGTTTCGCCAGAGACCTGTTTATTCCTACTGTTCTCTTGTGTGCAGAAATTCAAAAAAAGAGACTCTGCCTATTAATCATCAGCTGATCGTACCGGATGAAATCTTTGAAATCCGGGATTTTACCATTCAGAGTCTTGGTCTTTCTCATGATGCCGGTAATACGCTGGGTTTTATTCTTACTCTGAATACAACTGGCGAAAAACTTGTTTACGTAACGGATACTGGTTATTTTCCTGTGGGCTATCAGGAAGATATCTCAAATGCTGATTACTACATTTTTGAAAGCAATCATGACCCCGATATGCTGATGCATACATCCCGTCCGATGTGGACCAAACAGAGAATACTTTCCGACGTAGGTCATTTAAATAATCTGGATGCTTCTAAGATTCTTGCAGCGGCTGTTGGGAATAGAACCAGAAAAGTTGTACTGGCTCATATATCCCGGGAAGCCAACACAGAAAATCTGGCTTTAACCGCTTTTGAGCAGAGTCTTCAGAGCAGAGGGTATTGTCTTCACGATTTTGATACCGAAGCTGCCAGTCAGTTCGATCTTACAGAATTTGGAGAACTCGACGATGAAGCCTGTCGTCTTGAAGCGGCTGCCCATTTGCAGATTGTATCGAATCGAAAAGAAGTTAAACAAGTTAAACAAGTTAAGAAAAGCAAAGAGGATATAAGAAGTTCTGATCTGGATTCATCTAAGTACGTTGTAAAAAGTGAAACAACATCGGATGTAATGAATTCTGAAACTTGTGGTAATAAGCAAACAGAAAATCTTAAAACTGATAAAACAGATCATCGTAATTTAAATCAAGATGATTTAAAAAGAATAAATGCATTGGATTCAAATCGCCCAGTGACAGTGGATATCAAAGAAGATTGTCAGCCGCAAACCCATTCAGATGTTTGTAGTGACAAAGATAATGTTAAAAAAATGCAAAATGCAAACCATCCATCTTCTTGGATATCGTCCAATTCGGATGATAGTGTGGTTTTGTCATCTGAGACTTCTGTTACTGATTTTTACTCGACGACAAAAGCAAGTAAAAATTTTGAGACAGCCAGTCAGCCTGAAAATGGCTTTCGAGTTATATCCATGCCTGAATCAGAGTCGGCCAGACGTTTGAATCAGCTCAGAGAACTTGAAAATCAAAATCAGCAGAAAATTGAAAAACAGAAGAAGGAAAGACAGGAACAGTTTTTTGAATCGATCAGTTTGCTGTTTGACTGATACAGGTTTATGGAAATAAAAAAGAGTTCTGATCGTTCTTATTCCGTATGAAAAAAGCTTGGAAAAGCAACTTAAAATGGTGCTGATTCAAGCTTTTTTATATGAAATTATTTTTCCATCGGTTTTTTTACTGCTTTGTTGTCAGGAAACATGAACAGAAAGTTTCTTAGAAAGTCTGCAGTATACGGACATCGCGCTCATGTGTTAAGCGCCCATTTGTTATAATCATTAATGAGAATCTGAAAGTTGCTTAAGGCAAATCAGAGATCAGATAACTCTTGATGAACTGTAGAAGGAGGAGTAAATATGGTTACCGTTTTTGATCATCCACTGATCAAACATAAACTTTCAATCATGCGTGATAAAAATACAAGCACCAAGGATTTCAGAGAAAATCTGAATGAAATTGGTTCGCTGATGGTCTATGAGACAACCCGTGATCTTCCTGTCAAAGATGTTGAAATCGAAACGCCTATGACAGAGATGACTGGAAGTACTCTTGCTAAGGATGTTGTGGTGGTTCCAATTCTGCGCGCTGGCCTGGGAATGGTACAGGGAATAGTGGATCTGATTCCAAATTCCAAAGTCGCTCATGTCGGATTATATCGTGATGAAGAAACCCTTCAGCCTCATACCTATTTTGAAAAATATCCTAAGAATGTCAGTGACGCAATCTGTATCGTCGTCGATCCGATGCTTGCAACAGGCGGCAGCGCGGTTGCGGCCATTGATATGGTAAAAAAGCAGGGAGCTAAGAACATTAAGCTCGTATGCCTGGTTGGAGTTCAGGAAGGAATTGACAACGTTGAGAAGCATCATCCGGATGTAGATATTTATCTTGCTAGTTTGGACGAAAAGCTCAATGATCAGGGCTATATTGTTCCAGGTCTCGGAGATGCCGGAGACCGGATTTTCGGAACGAAGTAAGATGAATCCCGCAAAATTTGGCGGTTTTCTGATTGTCAATCTTCTGGTCTGCATCTGGATCGGCTGGCTGATTGATGGTTGGACAAACATGAGACCATTCTGGATCATCGCTTTTGCTTTATATGCGATTGTTGGAAGTTTTGCCATTCTGTTATGGAAAAAGAAAAGATGAGCAATTCCTTAAAAACTCTTTTTATCGATAACCTGAAGCTGACGGCTTTGTTCTGTATACTTCCAGTGGTCGGTACAGCTCTATTCTGGCCAATGCCGCAAAAGTGGATGGCAGTGATTGGGATTATCTATGGAGCAATGCTGGCGCTATGTTCGCTGTATATGATTTGTATTCAATCCGCTTCTTTAGCCGGTCAGAATGCTTCTGGAAAAGGGATGGCAGCCGGTTACCTCGGTCGATATCTGATGTATGGAGTTTTATTGTTTATTGGTGCAGTCCTTGGAATTCCGATTCTGTCAATGCTGATAGGAGCTGTGGCAAGTAAATTGGCTTTATTTGTCTATGCCAGAAAGGATTCAGGACAATCAGAAAGTTCTCAGATTGAATGTCAGAATTTGAATGCCGACAAAGAATCTGATCAAGAGACAGATTCTGCCAGTTAGTTTTAAGGATGCGATCGATAAATCAGATTTCATCATCTTTATGGTTAAATCAAGATCGTAGCCTACTGAAATTTGCTGAAATAGTCTTAGTTGACAGCGCTTTTCAGACAGGACATTCTCTTTGTTTAAAACCTGAAGAGAGTGAATTGAACTTTTTGATCTATATGGTGATATAACCAAGGTTATGTGAGAATTGTCACAGGAAAGGAGCATTGATCAAATGAACGATGTCAGTCAGATCATTATTACGATTGGCTCGGTACAGATTCCGATTCATCAGTCGATTATGGTTTGGCTCGTTATCTGTCTGTTTTTATGTATTATGGCGGTCATCTGCGGAAAGAAAATAGAAAAAGCAGATCCGTCCAAACCCCCTAAAGGGCTGGTTTATCTCTCAGAAGAAATTTATAACCTGTGTCTTTATGTGGTACAGGGAAATCTTCGGGAGAAAACGAAGAAATATATTCCAATCTTCGGAACCCTGATGCTTGGCATGCTTTTAAGCAACCTGTCCGGACTGACCGGATTTCAGAACCCGACCAGCAATGTCTCTTTTAACGCGACTCTGGCGATCATGTTCTTTTTAATGATCCAGTTTAATGGCCTGAAAAAGGGCGGACTGAAAGCACGATTCAAAGAATTGTGTGAACCGTTTCCGTTTTTACTGCCATTAAATATCATCGGAGAACTCGCTTTGCCGATTTCCTTAACCATGCGTTTGTTCGGAAACATTCTGGCAGGTACCATCATCACTCTGCTGGTATATACCTTAATTACCAACATCGCCCCATGGGGCTACCTCGGTCTGACCTTGACTCCTTTCATACATGCTTATTTTGATATCTTCTCAGGTGTCATTCAGACCTACATCTTCTTTACTCTTGGTACCTACTTCCTTGGACAGCAGGTATCTGAAGAAGCCGAATAGGCTCAAGAGAAAACAGTTACGACAACGAAGAAAACCAAAAATCAGTTACAGAATTCTATATAGAAAGTACGAGGTTTATTTTTATGGAATTTAATGAATTCTTTGTGCAGGGTATGGCCCTTCTTGGCGCAGGTATCGCTATGATCGCCGGTATTGGAGCCGGTATCGGACAGGGTATCGCTGGTGCACATGGTGCGGATGCTGTCAGCCGCAATCCGGAAGCTTCCGGTAAAATTCAGTCCATCATGGTACTTGGTATCGCGCTGGCTGAAACAACAGGTATTTACTCTCTGATTATTGCCCTCCTGCTGATCTTCCTGAAGGGATAAATTCGGAGATAGGCAATGATCAATTTTACGATTGAGAACTATCTGAGGATTTCATGGCAGGATGTGATCCTTGTCTGCATTTCCTCTCTGATCATTGTTCTGGTCTGCCGCAAGTATTTCTGGAGCAAGCTGCTTACCTTTATTGAAAAGCGTCAGCAGCTCATTCAGAACAATATCAATGATTCTGAACGTCTGAAAAAAGAGGCGCTTGAGGTCAAGGATCAATACGATGCCAAGATGAGAGGAGCTGCTGAGCAGGCTTCGAGCATCATTGACAATGCCAGAGAACAGGCGACTCTGGAAAAACAGCAGATTATCGATGCGGCTCAAAAGCAGGCAAGCCATATCGAAAAATCAGCTCACGAAGAAGTCGAGAGAGAAAAACTCGAAGCCCAGACTCAGATGCGTCAGGCAATTACAGAAGTTGCCATGGCAGCTGCTGGACAGATACTTTCTCAGGAACTCGATGAAGAGCGGCAGAAGAAGATTATCGATGATTTCATCGACAGTGATGGATTAGGAGCCTAGCCTATGGCTTCAATCAAGGAAAACACACCATTTGCTAATGCGCTGCTTGAATTAGGACAGGAAGACGGCAAGGAGCAGGAATATCTTGAAGAGCTTCTGAAGGTCCAGAAGGTAATGGAAGATCAGCCGGATCTTGTCAGCTTTTTAAGATATCCAGCGATTGGCAAACAGGAAAAAACTAAACTCATGGAATCGATCTTCAAAGAGGATCTCGATCCTAGAGTGATGCAGTTTATCAAGGTTCTCTGCATGCACCGCAAGGCAGCGGATCTTCCTGAAATCGCACAGGCTTATGAGCAGTTGTACGATCAGGCGCAGGGAATTGAAAGGGTTCATGTATTCAGCGCATCAGCCCTGAGCAATACGCAGATTGAAAAGCTGAAAAAGAAACTGGAAGACCAGCTTCACCACTCGATCAGAATGGAAGTTACTGTTGATCCGTCTCTGATCGCCGGACTGAAAATCAGAACCGAAAATGCCATTATGGATAATTCGATCAAAGGACGTCTGGATACGATGAAAGATCAGCTGATGAAGGCTGAAGGATAGGTGATGTGAATGAGTTTGAATCCCGCTGAGATCTCCAAACTGATCAAAGCTCAGATCAAAAATGTCAACCAGGATATCGAGATGAATGAAAGCGGAACAGTTCTTTCCGTCGGTGACGGAATTGCTAACGTCTATGGTCTGAAAAATGCCATGATGTCCGAACTGCTTCTGTTTCCTCATGATGTATACGGCATGGTCATGAACCTTGAAGAGGATCAGGTTGGTGTCGTTTTAATGGGGGACAATCCCGATATCAAGGAAGGCGATCTCGTCAAACGAACCGGTCATATTGTTGAAGTACCGGTTGGTGACGGAATGATCGGCCGTGTTGTCAACGCTTTAGGCGAACCAATTGACGGCAAGGGACCGATCAATGCAACAAAGGAAAGACCAGTTGAACGAGTGGCTCCTGGTGTTATGACCCGTAAATCGGTCAGCCAGCCTCTTCAGACTGGTTTAAAGATTATCGACTCGATGATTCCGGTTGGACGCGGACAGCGTGAGCTGATTATCGGTGACCGTCAGACAGGTAAAACCGCTATTGCCGTCGATACGATCATTAATCAGAAAGACCAGAATGTTTTATGTATTTATGTCGCTATTGGTCAGAAAGCAAGTACTGTAGCACAGATTGTTGAAAAACTAAAACAGTTTGGAGCTATGGACTATACGACCGTTGTCGTATCGACTGCTTCTGAACCAGCACCATTGCAGTACATTGCTCCATATGCAGGATGCGCTATTGGGGAAGAATGGATGGAAAATGGAAAGGATGTTCTGATTATTTATGATGACCTTTCCAAACATGCGGTAGCTTATCGTGCCATGGCGCTTCTTTTAAGAAGACCACCAGGACGTGAAGCCTACCCCGGAGACGTATTCTATCTGCATTCAAGACTGCTTGAAAGAGCCGCTCGTCTGAATGAAGACAACGGCGGAGGAAGTCTTACAGCTTTACCAATCATCGAAACTCAGGCCGGAGATATTTCCGCCTATATCCCAACCAATGTAATTTCTATTACCGATGGTCAGATCTTCCTGAAGACGGATATGTTTAATGCCGGTGAGCGCCCAGCCGTTGACTCCGGATTATCTGTCAGCCGTGTAGGAAGTGCGGCTCAGGTAAAAGCAATGAAGCAAGTTTCCGGATCTCTGAAACTTGAACTTGCTCAGTTCAGAGAAATGGAAGCATTTGCCAAATTCGGAAGTGATCTCGATGCGGCAACTGCTGAAGTATTGAATCATGGTAATCGTCTGACACAGCTTCTGATTCAGAAGCAGTATTCGCCGATGCCGATGCCTGAAGAAGTACTTTCCCTGTTTACAGGTAAATACAAATATCTCAAGCAGGTTCCTGTAGACAAGGTTCAGGATTATGAAGAAAAAATGCTTCTGTTCATGAAAGCCAATCACCCGGAAATTCTTTCTGAAATTGCTGAAAAGAAGGAACTTTCTGACGATCTGATTGCCCGGATTAAAGAAGCTCTCGATCAGTTCACTTCTGAATATCTGATCAAGGAAGGCGCTTAGGATGCCGGGCAGCGGGCAGGCGATCAAAAGCAGGATCGCTTCGGTTGATTCGACAAAGAAGATCACTAATGCAATGCAGCTCGTTGCCAGCGCCAAGCTGAATAAGACAAAAGCAAGAATGGAGGCTAACCGTGAATACGCTGAAAGCCTTCATGAATTATTGAGCATGGTCCTGGCTGCTGCCGAAAAAGGTCATCAGAAGATGAAGGAAGATCCTTCAAAACCTTCATTTGTCTTCGTGATCACATCCGACATGGGTCTTTGCGGTGCCTATAATGCCAACTTATATAAAAAACTGCTCAAGGATTTCAGAGATACCGATTATCTGGTCATGATTGGCTCGCATGGTCTTTCCTGGGCAAAAGCCAGAGGTATTAAAGTCTGGGAAAGCCTGATTGATCTCAACGAAGACGATGCGTATGAAAAGCTTGCTTCTGAAACAGATCGGGCAATCAAGCTTTTAGAAGAAGGTAAGATCGGGGCAATCAAAGTATTGTATACGCATTATAAGAATACTTTGACTTTTGAACCGACAATGGAGACTCTGCTTCCACCAAAAGAACCTGAAATTCAGGATGACAGGAAAAAAATGAAAGCTGTCACTGAATTTGAGCCCAATCAGGAAGAAATGCTTGATCAGCTGATTCCAATGATTACCAAATCAGTTCTGTATTCCAGATTTATGGAATCCAAAACATCGGAACAGGCGAGTCGCCGAATGGCGATGGAAAGCGCCACCGATAATGCAGAAGAGCTGCTCAACAAACTGAATCTTGAATATAACCGGGCTCGTCAGAGTGCGATTACTCAGGAAATTACTGAAATTGTGGGCGGCGCGAACGCTTTGAGTTAGGAAGGTAGACTATGGCAGAAAATATTGGAAAAGTGGCCCAGATTGTCGGGCCTGTTGTTGACGTAAAATTTGATGACGGAAAGCTGCCGGATCTGCTGACCGCCATTAAAATCCCTTTAAAAGATGGAAAATCTCTGACCGTTGAAGCGGCTCAGGGAATTGGTGATGACCTCATTCGCTGTATTGCAATGGGAAGCACGGATGGATTAGTCCGTGGAATGGATGCCATTGATACAGGTAAACCTATTCAGGCGCCTGTAGGCGATGGTGTTCTGGGAAGAATGTTTAACGTTCTAGGCGAACCTATCGATAACTTGGGCGATGTTAAGACGGATGAATTTTCTTCGATTCACCGCCCAGCTCCAAAGTTTGATGAACAGAATAATACATCTGATATTCTCGAAACTGGAATTAAGGTCATTGACCTTCTGATTCCTTATGCCCGAGGAGGAAAGATCGGTCTTTTTGGAGGGGCTGGTGTCGGTAAAACTGTATTGATTCAGGAGCTGATCCACAACATCGCTTCTGAGCATGGTGGTAAATCTGTAGTTGTTGGTGTTGGTGAACGTACCCGTGAAGGAAACGACATGTATTACGAAATGAAGGATTCAGGAGTCTTGGACAAAACCGTTCTGGTTTATGGACAGATGAACGAATCTCCTGGAGCCCGTATGCGAGTCGCTTTAACGGGTCTGACAATGGCTGAACATTTCCGTGATGTGGATCATCAGGACGTTCTGTTGTTTATCGACAACATTTTCCGTTTTACTCAGGCTGGCTCTGAAGTATCTGCTCTGCTTGGACGTGTACCATCTGCAGTAGGTTATCAGCCAACGCTGGCTACTGAAATGGGACAGCTGCAGGAAAGAATTACTTCAACCAAGAATGGATCCATTACTTCCATTCAGGCTGTTTATGTTCCAGCCGATGACCTGACTGATCCGGCTCCTGCTACGACATTCTCCCATCTGGATGCGCGTACAGTTCTTGATCGTGGTATTGCTGCATTGGGTATTTTCCCTGCGGTGGATCCGCTTGAATCAAGTTCGCGTATGCTTGATCCAATAGTAATTGGAGAACGTCATTATAAGGTGGCCCGAGGAGTTCAGGAAATTCTGCAGAAATACAACGAACTGCAGGATATCATCGCCATTCTGGGTATGGATGAACTCTCAGAAGAAGATAAGAAGACCGTAAACCGTGCAAGAAGGGTTCGTAACTTCCTTTCTCAGCCTTTCCACGTATCTGAAGTATTTACCGGTTTCCCTGGTGAATATGTACCTCTGGAAACAACCATTGATTCCTTCGAAAAACTGCTTTCCGGTGAATACGACAATCTGCCTGAACAGGCATTCATGTTCGTTGGATCCATTGAAGAAGCAGTTGAAAAAGCGAAGAAAATGGAAACTGAGTAATGGCTGAATTAATTGATCTAAAAATGGTCACACCGCATGGTGTGTTCCGTCAATATAAGGTACAGAGTATTCATGCAAAGAGCGTAGAAGGAGAATTTACAATTCTTCCAAATCATGTACCGGTCGTGATGGCTTTAGTGCCCTGCAAACTCGAAATCTACAACGAGGAGGGGAAGCATAAGAGCTATGCGGTAGCCGGTGGCTTCCTTCATTTCGATAACAATAAGTGTCTGCTTCTCTCAGACGCAATTGAAGGCCGTTCTGATATCGATATCAAGCGGGCTCATGACGCGTATGAGAGAGCTAGATCTCGTATGGAGAAGAAAGATACGAACAGCGAAATGAGGCGTGAAGAACTGGCTTTACAAAAGGCAATCAATCGTATTAACGTTTACGGTAAAAAGTAAGAAACTATAGATCCACATTGATCGAATTTAATAGACCTGATTTCAGACCATTTGAAATCAGGTCTTCTTTTTAGTCAGGTCATAACATCAATTAAACAGACAGAAATAATGTCCGATTTAAAACTGACAGTAACTGAGTCAACCGAATTTGATGGTCAGGTTTTCTGGAACTTGTCAAAAGAGTCAAAAAGAGATTTCAAAAAACAGAGTGCAATCACTTGACGAGAGAGAAGCTTCGGAGTAATCTTTGATCATCCCATAAAGAAACAGGCAAAGGCGCCAAAATCAATGACGATTTTGGCGCCTTTTTGTGTTTTCTTTGGGAAAGAAAAGGAAGGATCTCTTTATGGAAGAAATTTTATCTCAAGTCTTTGGTATCTGGTACCTCATCGGTGCCGCCTTCGTCTTCTTCATGCAGGCCGGATTTGCCATGGTCGAAGCCGGCTTTACCCGTGCGAAGAACGTTGGAAACATCACAATGAAAAACACCATGGATTTCTGCTTAGGAACTGTAGCATTCATCCTGATTGGTTATGCTTTGATGTTTGGTCCTGGAAACCAGTTCATCGGTTTTGGACTGGATCCGCTGTTTGATTTTGCAGGAACCAACTGGGCCCTGTTTACATTCAACCTGGTTTTCTGCGCTACAGCCGCCACCATCGTTTCTGGAGCGATGGCTGAAAGAACCAAATTCATCAGTTACTGCATTTACTCTGTCATCATCTCGGCCCTGATCTACCCGATCGAAGCCCGCTGGATCTGGAATGCTGATGGCTTCCTGGCTTTGATGGGATTCCATGATTTTGCAGGAAGTACAGCCATTCATTATGTTGGCGGAATCTGTGCCTTGATTGGAGCTTCCATGCTTGGAGCTCGTATTGGCAAGTTTGACAAGGATGGAAAGCCAAATGGAATTCCAGGCCATAACATTCTGGTCGGTGCTTTGGGCGTTTTCATCCTCTGGTTTGGATGGTATGGATTTAATGGAGCCGCTGCAACCAATGGCCTTCAGTTATCCACCATCTTCGCAACCACAACGATTGCTCCGGCTTTAGCCGCTGTGACCACAATGATTTATACCTGGGTGAAATATGGAAAGCCAGATGTAGCCATGACCTTAAATGCCTGCCTGGGCGGTCTGGTTGGAATTACTGCTGGCTGTGACGCGGTCAATGCTTTAGGCGCTGCCATTATCGGAATTGTGGCTGGTCTGATCGTGCCGTTCATGACCTGGCTTCTGGATTACAAATTAAAAATTGATGATCCGGTTGGAGCTGTTCCAGTTCACTTTGCCTGCGGCATCTGGGGAACGATTGCCGTTGGATTATTCGCCTGTGGAACGGATACCATGCCTGTACCGGTTGGACTCTTCTATGGAGGAGGATTTGGACAGCTGGGAATTCAGCTGATTGGACTTCTTAGTGTTGGGCTTTGGACAGCAGTTACAATTACTCTGACATTCTATGCCATCAAAAAGACGATTGGTCTGAGAGTTTCTGCTCATGAAGAAATCGTTGGACTCGATCTGATGGAACACGGAATTGAAACGTGCTATGCCGGATTTGCGATGGAAACAGAAACCCTTGGCGGAAGTGAAGAGGAGATCGCTGAAGTGGAAACTGAAGGACTGTCTCCATATCAGCCAAAAGTGGATCTCAAGGATGCCGTAGTGACCGAGGTGGTTCCTGGAACGCATAAGATGACCAAAGTATCCATTCTGACCAACATGGATCGATTCGAGAAACTGAAAAAAGAACTGGAAAAGATTGGAATCGGTGGAATGACCGTATCGAATGTAATGGGAATGGGTGTAGAAAAAGGACAGACGACCTATTACAGAGGAGCCAAAGTACAAAGCCGACTTCTTCCAAAGATGCAGGCGGATATCGTTGTCAGCGAAGTACCAGTCGAAGAGGTAGTCAAAGCGGCCCAGAAAGCCCTGTATACAGGCAATATGGGAGATGGAAAGATCTTTGTTTATCCAGTATCGGATGTCATTCGAATTTCAACCGGAGCTACTGGCAAAGAAGCTCTCGACTATGAAGATCATCCAAAAGCTTAAAAAAATCTAGCAAATAAAGGTGAAAATAAGAAACTATAAATATCAAAATTTTAAAAATATATTGAGTTGTTCGGACGAAAACAGATGAAAGCCACAAAACCTTATCTCCTTAGCTTAGCTGAACAGGAATTGATTTGAATGACTCCATCGATTTGAAATATCCTGAAACGAAAAGATATTTGGATTAAGTTACAGAAACAAATTTCCTGAATAAGATTTAAACGAAGCTAGTGTTTCAAAACAAACGAACAAACTCAAATTTAAGAAAACAAGAATCTGGAAAGAATCAGAATGAAATGAGCCAAATCAAAAGAAGATAACCAGATCCTCTGTGTTCATAGAAAAAGCGATGCCTGGGGAAGCATCGCTTTTTTTCTTTTTTCGAATGATTTCAAAATGATTTAAGTATTGGAATCGGATGAGCTGAAAGATAAAAAAAGACCAGTTGGATTCAACCGGTCTAAAAGCGTTGTCTCTAACAGATACGCCATAGGATTTTATAAAGTCATGTAGTTTGTAAACAGACTTCAAATTCGGTTATGGGATATAGATTATGGATTTGGTTCAGGACTTATGAATTGTAATAGAAGCATTGCAATGGTCTAAGTCAGAACTGATTCCATCATCGTCATACAGTTCGTATTCACTGTCCATATAACCCACCATTTCCAGATTGTCATAATCAATCTCATCGACTCTCTTTGCAGGAATATGAACTAAAGGAAGGGTCTTGTCTTTGCGTACAAAGAAGATGACCTGATTTTCCGGGTACTGAATATAATGCCATCCTTCTCCAAGGATAATTCTTCCGACTTCCTGGCAGGTTGGCTTGATTCGGATTTGAATCATTTCTTCAGGCAGGTAAACCATACGTCCGGTTTTATTTTGTTCAGTCACTGGCGCGATCATCATTTCATGACCAATCAGCAGCTGATCTTCAACTTCGCGGGCAATCTCGTCATCTGGAAAGTCAAATGACAGGGGACGAAACATCAGATCGTTATTCTGAACAGCCTTCATATATTCAGAATACAGATAAGGAATCAAACGATAACGAGTCTTAACCAGGAAAGAGAAGTCCTCTGGATTTTCAAAACGATATGGTTCCTGATCTCGGGTTCCTAATGCGGAATGATTTCGCATT
Source organism: Ileibacterium valens (assembly GCF_001945525.1). GTDB lineage: Bacteria > Bacillota_I > Bacilli_A > Erysipelotrichales > Erysipelotrichaceae > Ileibacterium > Ileibacterium valens. The sequence goes on along the minus strand of NZ_MPJW01000139.1, from coordinate 11,300 downwards.
AAAGGAGTGAAGATTCCAATCTGCATGAATCGTAAAACGAGATCACGGGTGGCATCAGCCCCAAAGCCTCCTAAATCGCAGCCTGTATAGAGGAAGCCACACATATTCAGAGCTGGAAGCTGGTGAAGAATCAGTGGTAAATGAGACCACCAGGATTTATTATCTCCGGTCCAGATTCCGCCATAACGATGCGCACCAATGTAACTGCTTCGAGAATACATCAGAGTTCTTTCGTTTGGACGAAGTTTTTTGAAGGCATCTGAAGCAGACTGAGTCATTTTATATCCATACAGATTATGGACTTTATCATGAGAAACCCACTGATCACCCATATGATGATAGAAGCTCTCGTAGTCCTTCATTGAATTTTTGATACTGTTAACCTGATCGTTTAAGTGGAACGTGTCATAACAGTCTCTTGGAAGTTCAGGGTCAGCAGCAAATTCGGCCAGATAATTCTTCAGGTTTTTCATTCCGGTTTCTGAATAGAACAGGGCAGGTTCATTCATATCATTCCAGAATGCGTCGATTCCTGCATCCGTCATCATTTTATAATTCATACCAAACCATTGACTGGCTTCGTGGTTCAGAAAATCAGGGAAAACAGAATAGCCAGGCCATACAGCTCCGATAAAGTCGCTTGTATGGTCATCCATCTTACAGAAATAGTTCTTTTCTTTTCCTTCTTCATAAATGGAATAACCATTTTCGACCTTGACTCCGGCATCGATGATTGGAACCAGATGGATCTTTTCTTTCTTCATTTCATCAACAAATTCTTTGAAATGATTGCCAAATTCCTGATTATTAACAGTAAAATCCTTAAATCGTTCCATGTAGTCAATATCCATATAGATCATGTCTACAGGAACATCGATGGCTTTCAGATTAGAGAGAACATCTCTGAAGTCATCCTTCGTTTTATAACCCCAACGGCTCTGTCCATATCCAAATGCAAATTTTGGAGCAATATAACTCTGTCCGATCAGCTTTCTGAATTTCTGGCTGATCTCATAACTGGTGTTTCCTTCAATCAGATAGAGATTCAGATCAGGAGCTGATTGGATCTGAATTTCATTTCGTTTTGTATCTCCAATATCAAAGACGACTTTTCCAGGATTATCTATGAAGAGTCCAAATGGTTTAGCCTCAGGATCTTCTACTGGATCCACAATGATAAAGTTGTGAGCTCCATAAAGAGAATGTCTGTCTTCACTGTGTTCTGGATCATCAGAAGCCCATGAAGTATAGGTCCATCCGCGTTTATTTATGCCGCGTACAGTCTGTCCAAGACCGTATACTACATCTTTCTGATTGAGTGGGATACTCATTTTCCAGTGATTTTTATCAGTATGGATGGTTCCAATGGGAACAGGATTCTGTTCTGCCGGAAGTTCAAGAACTGCGGCCTGCGTTTCAATTGGTTGTCCAAAAATGTATTTTTTCATCGAGATTTTTAGCCTCCGGTAATAGCAGATAAGTTTATTTAAGGTTTGAACAAAGAATCATATACTTCTTTGGTTATCTAACCATTCTGATTTTAGTCGTGAATACGCCTGAGATTCAAGCATTTCTTTACCGATAAGCTTCAAAATCGAAGAAATCAAAAAAGATTATAAATATTCAGACAGGAAATGCTAAAAAGCATTCTGACTAAAAGAAAAAAGACCGATCCGTCTGGTCGAATCAGTCTTAATCGTTTCATTAATCCTGTCTGGAAAGCTTGCCAATAAAGTCCTGAACTCTTTGCTTTGAAGAGGAAAAAAGTTCATCCGGATGTCCTTCCTCAAGGATTTGTCCGTTTTCAAGAAAGATAATCCGGTCTGAAACTTCACGGGCAAATTCAAGCTCATGAGTGACAATAACCATGGTCATATGCTCGCTGGCAAGCTGTTTTAAAACTTTCAATACATCCGCTGTCAGTTCTGGATCAAGAGCAGAAGTGGGCTCATCGAGAAATAAAATTTTCGGTCGAAGGGCCAGAGCTCTGGCTACACCGACTCTTTGCTGCTGTCCTCCGGAGAGTTCGCAGGGATAGCTGTCGGCTTTATCTGCCAGACCAAACTGAGCAAGAAGATCACGGGCCTGCTTTTCGGCTTCATCCCTTGGGACTTTACGAACCCGAATCGGGGCATCCATGACATTTTTTAAAACAGAGTAATGCGGAAACAGATTAAAGTTCTGAAAGACAAGACCAAAGTGTTCATGAACTTTCGCCAGTTCCTGCTTGCTGACATAAATCGAAGGACCATCAGGCGTATCAGCAGCCTTGCAGGCTGGAATTCCATCATAGTACAAAGAACCATTATCCATGGTTTCAAGCAAAGTCGCACAACGAAGGAAAGTGGATTTTCCGCTTCCGGAAGGTCCGATTATCGAGACGATTTCACCAGGCATCACCTGAAGGCTGATGTCCTTCAGCACCTGATTGTCACCAAATGCCTTACCAATATGCTCAATATTCAATAAAGGAGCAGAACCAGACATTTTGTTTTTATCAATGCGAGGTGTCATAGGAGCCCTTTCTAGTTTGAATAATAGTCATAATGCTTTTCAATCTTTTCCATGACAAAGCTGACGAGAAGATTGAACAGGTAGTAATAAAGACCAGCGATCATCAATGGAACGATGGTCGCCTGAGCGGCAGCCAGCTGCTTAGCCATGGTAAACATCTCAGCTACTGCAATCGCAAAGGCAAGGGAAGTATCCTTAACCAGGGTGATAATTTCATTCGTAATGGCCGGCAGAACCTGTTTAATCAGCTGCGGCAGCGTGATATGAAAAAATGTCTGTGATTTTGAATAGCCAAGGACTTGAGCGGCTTCAAGCTGTCCTTTAGGCAAAGCCTGGATTCCGCTTCGATAGATTTCGGCAAAATAAGCAGCATAATTAAGCGAAAAAGCCAGGATCACAGCAATAAACCGATAGTCTGCAGAAACCTTCATTCGAAAAAGGTAATAGGGACCAAAGTAGACTACAATCAGCTGCAGCATCAGCGGCGTTCCACGCATAATGGAAATGTACATTCGGGTGATTGCTGAAACAATTTTGTTTTTCGACAGTCGGCCAAAGGCAATAACCATTCCTAATGGAAGGGAAAATGCGAGTGTCAGAAAGAAGATCTCAAGCGAGACGACAAGGCTTTTTGCAAGTTCAGTAAATGTTGTCAGATCCATAGAGTTCCAGTTTCTTACTTATATTGATCAATCACAACAAAATCACTCAGATTATATTTATCAGCCAGCTTCTGAACGGTTCCATCATCATAAAGTTTATAAACATCAGCCTGAACCACATCTCTGAGTTCTTCATTTCCCTTTAAGAATCCAATGGCATATTTTTCTGAAGCCAGAGGTTCTTCGAGTTTCTTGAACTCTCCATTACGGTTTGCCAGCTGATAGTCAGCTACACCAACATCCAAGGCCACGGCATCGATTCCGCCAGCTTCCATATCCATAAATGCAGTGTTGTAATCACCATACTGAGTCAGGTTCTGGAAAGTTTCACGAAGCTCTTTATTATCTTCGCTTTCAAGAGCAGCCAGAGCGGAAGAGTCTTTCTGAACCCCAACGTTTTTTCCTGCAAGATCGGCTGCGGTTTCGATTCCCGAATTGGCAGGAACGACGAAAACCTGGGAATTATCAATATATGGATCACTGAAGGTATATTCGTCTTCACGGCCATCCATAGTAAATCCATTCCAGATGCAGTCGATGGTTCCTGAAGCCAATTCCATATCTTTTGCATCCCAGTCGATTGGCTGTTTTACGAGTTCCCAGCCTTCAAGATCTGCAACAGCCTGAGCCATTTCCAGATCGAAACCGGTATATTCACCGTTTTCATCCTTATATCCATAAGGAGGGAACTCAGCATCAAAACCTACTGTAAAAGTTGTTTTGTCTTTGACATCTTCAGCTGGTTTGGCATCGGCTTTTGAATCGGAAGAAGATGAGCAGCCAGCCAGAAGGCTTAAAGAAAGTGCTGAACAAAATAAAATTCCTTTTTTCATAATCAGTCTCCTTTTATTGAAAATTCGATGACCTGGAAAGAAATGAAAGAAATCAGATAATCCTTCCCATGGTTAATCTGTATTTTCACAATATTGAAAATGGTATCATTTTGAATTCATGATCGTCAATGTAGGAAAAGTATCAGATGAAAATTGATGTAAGTATTTGTGTCGAACGACCAAAAGTTTCATATATTTACATGTTTACATGTTCTCTAACCTTATTAAACTAAATCTATCCTTCTTCAAGATAACCTTGCCTTTTAAGTGATAAGGTAATATAGACAATATTTTATGAAAGAATCATGAAAAATAATGAAAGATCCATTGAAAAACAGAGTGCAATCACTTGACGAGAGAGAAGCTTCGGAGTAATCTTTGATCATCCCATAAAGAAACAGGCAAAGGCGCCAAAATCAATGACGATTTTGGCGCCTTTTTGTGTTTTCTTTGGGAAAGAAAAGGAAGGATCTCTTTATGGAAGAAATTTTATCTCAAGTCTTTGGTATCTGGTACCTCATCGGTGCCGCCTTCGTCTTCTTCATGCAGGCCGGATTTGCCATGGTCGAAGCCGGCTTTACCCGTGCGAAGAACGTTGGAAACATCACAATGAAAAACACCATGGATTTCTGCTTAGGAACTGTAGCATTCATCCTGATTGGTTATGCTTTGATGTTTGGTCCTGGAAACCAGTTCATTGGTTTTGGACTGGATCCGCTGTTTGATTTTGCAGGAACCAACTGGGCCCTGTTTACATTCAACCTGGTTTTCTGCGCTACAGCCGCCACCATCGTTTCTGGAGCGATGGCTGAAAGAACCAAATTCATCAGTTACTGCATTTACTCTGTCATCATCTCGGCCCTGATCTACCCGATCGAAGCCCGCTGGATCTGGAATGCTGATGGCTTCCTGGCTTTGATGGGATTCCATGATTTTGCAGGAAGTACAGCCATTCATTATGTTGGCGGAATCTGTGCCTTGATTGGAGCTTCCATGCTTGGAGCTCGTATTGGCAAGTTTGACAAGGATGGAAAGCCAAATGGAATTCCAGGTGATAACATTCTGGTCGGTGCTTTGGGCGTTTTCATCCTCTGGTTTGGATGGTATGGATTTAATGGAGCCGCTGCAACCAATGGCCTTCAGTTATCCACCATCTTCGCAACCACAACGATTGCTCCGGCTTTAGCCGCTGTGACCACAATGATTTATACCTGGGTGAAATATGGAAAGCCAGATGTAGCCATGACCTTAAATGCCTGCCTGGGCGGTCTGGTTGGAATTACTGCTGGCTGTGACGCGGTCAATGCTTTAGGCGCTGCCATTATCGGAATTGTGGCTGGTCTGATCGTGCCGTTCATGACCTGGCTTCTGGATTACAAATTAAAAATTGATGATCCGGTTGGAGCTGTTCCAGTTCACTTTGCCTGCGGCATCTGGGGAACGATTGCCGTTGGATTATTCGCCTGTGGAACGGATACCATGCCTGTACCGGTTGGACTCTTCTATGGAGGAGGATTTGGACAGCTGGGAATTCAGCTGATTGGACTTCTTAGTGTTGGGCTTTGGACAGCAGTTACAATTACTCTGACATTCTATGCCATCAAAAAGACGATTGGTCTGAGAGTTTCTGCTCATGAAGAAATCGTTGGACTCGATCTGATGGAACACGGAATTGAAACGTGCTATGCCGGATTTGCGATGGAAACAGAAACCCTTGGCGGAAGTGAAGAGGAGATCGCTGCAGTGGAAACTGAAGGACTGGCTCCATATCAGCCAACAGTGGATCTAAAGGATGCCGTAGTGACCGAGGTGGTGCATGGAACGCCTAAGTTGAACAAAGTAGCGTATCTGACCAACATGGCTGGATCAGTGAAACTAAAAAAAGAACAGGAAAAGATTGAAATCGGAGGAATGACCGTATCGAATGTAATGGGAATGGGTGTAGAAAAAGGACAGACGACCTATTACAGAGGAGCCAAAGTACAAAGCCGACTTCTTCCAAAGATGCAGGCGGATATCGTTGTCAGCGAAGTACCAGTCGAAGAGGTAGTCAAAGCGGCCCAGAAAGCCCTGTATACAGGCAATATGGGAGATGGAAAGATCTTTATTTATCCAGTATCGGATGTCATTCGAATTTCAACCGGAGCTACTGGCAAAGAAGCTCTCGACTATGAAGATCATCCAAAAGCTTAAAAAAATCTAGCAAATAAAGGTGAAAATAAGAAACTATAAATATCAAAATTTTAAAAATATATTGAGTTGTTCGGACGAAAACAGATGAAAGCCACAAAACCTTACCTCCTTAGCTTAGCTGAACAGGAATTGATTTGAATGACTCCATCGATTTGAAATATCCTGAAACGAAAAGATATTTGGATTAAGTTACAGAAACAAATTTCCTGAATAAGATTTAAACGAAGCTAGCGTTTCAAAACAAACGAACAAACTCAAATTTAAGAAAACAAGAATCTGGAAAGAATCAGAATGAAATGAGCCAAATCAAAAGAAGATAACCAGATCCTCTGTGTTCATAGAAAAAGCGATGCCTGGGGAAGCATCGCTTTTTTGAATCTTCTGATCTTTGTATAGTCTCTATCGCCCAGATGGAAGGGCATTGAGAATCAGAAGCTGTTTCATCAACTGATTCTGCTCTTCGGGATTTTCAATCTGTTTGTCATCCTGAAAAAAAGAAATCTGTCCCTGCCGGTTAATCTGAGCTCTATAGTCCTTATTGTTAAATGAGAATGGTATTTCTTTAGCTGGTTTGCTCTGAACTTTATTCTGGCTGGTGGTCTGCTTTTGGTTCTTTTTTCGGTTCATATCCGTAATCCTTCCTTGTTTATAAAAATGTTCTGCATGGTCTGATAAACTTCCTGAAATTAGTGGCTGAAGGCAAAGCAAGCTGTAAAGAGGAATCTTTCTGACTTATAGATAGAAGTATTTATATTTTAGCTCGTGATCAGGCAGTTCCTCTAATGTTTAATCCATGAATTCAAAGAATTCAATACCAGCCAGCAGGATTCTGGGGTCTTATGAGAGCGTATCCATTTGACTGGAAGCATCAGAAATTATGCAGAAATTGAAGTTCATCCAGTTTCCGGAAAGGTTCATTTGAATCACTAAAATTCGTCTGACATAAAATATATATGAATGAATGTTAAGGCAGTAAAAATCTTCTGTCTTCATTACTCATGAATTATGAAAGAAAAGAATACTGTAAAGGAGGCACTTGTCAGTGCGGCAAACGATCTGTTGAAAAACAGATCAGGAAAGTTTTCAGAGTTTCAATCACTCATCACTGACAGGCAGAACGAAATTTTGAATCATACAATGATGCAGTACTTTGAGTGGTATGTTCCAGCAGATGGTTCCCTCTATAAGAAGCTTGCTTCTGAAGCGGGTTATCTGGCTCAGATCGGGATCGATCGTGTCTGGATGCCACCCGCTGGAAAAGGCTATCTGGGAAGAAATGACGTGGGTTATGGAGTATATGATCTTTATGACCTGGGAGAATTTCGTCAGAAGGGAACACAATCGACAAAATACGGGACACGCAAACAGTTAGAAAAGACAATTTCAACACTTCAGAAGAAGAATATTCAGGTCCTTGCCGATATTGTATTTAACCATAGAATGGGTGGGGATGAACTTGAAGATGTCATGGCCAGCACAGTAGATACATGGAACAGAAATAATGTGATTAAAGGGCTGCATAAGGTCAGAACATGGACCCGGTTTACATTCCCGGGGCGGAATGGAAAATATTCTTCATTTATATGGAATGCAAGTCATTTTACGGGAACGGATTTTGATGAGCTGAGCGGTGAACATAACATTCTGTTATTTGAAAACAAGCACTGGAATGAACATGTTTCAGGAGAAAACGGAAATTACGATTATATTATGGGCTGTGACGTCGACTTCACAAACAGGGAAGTGACAGATGAGCTCTATAACTGGGGTCGTTGGTTCACGAAAACCATGCAGATTGATGGTTTTCGTCTGGACGCATTAAAAAATATTGATTCTTCCTTTTTCAATGGCTGGCTTAGCGAAATGCATAAGTTTGGGAATCATCCCAATATTGCAATTGGAGAGTACTGGAGTGGAAATCTCTGGGAACTGAAGAAATATCTGAATGACTGCAATCATTGTATGTCCTTGATGGATGTTCCATTGCACTATCGATTGCAGCAGGCCTCTAATTCAAACGGAACCTTCGATATTCGAAATTTGTTTCGGGATACTTTGACAGACAGTGAGCCAGATTATGCCTGTGCGTTTGTGGATAATCATGACACACAGCCCCATCAGGCCCTGGAAAGCTGGGTGCTCGACTGGTTTAAACCACAGGCCTATGCCTCAATTCTGCTCTATAAATGCAAGGAACCCATTGTTTTTTATGGCGATTATTATGGCCTTCCAAATGATGGAAAGCCGCCTGTGCCATTTTTAAAAGAGATGATCTGGATCCGTCAGAATCTTCTTTCAGATAATATCATCGATCTTTTTGATGATGATCCGCAGAAAGCCTGCTGGATGGCTTATTCAAAAACACCCGTTCTGGTCATCTATACGATTGCTGACTGGAAAGAAAAAAGATTCTGCGAACCAAACTATGCTGGCAGAATTATGCGGGACGCATTGCATCCAGAACATACAGAAACATTCGATGAAAATGGCAATATCCGAATTACCTGTCCGCCTGGATCATTATCAGCCTATATTGAAGATAAGGATTACACTCGAATGCTAAAGGGGATAAAGCCAAAGAAGACTCTTCGAGAACTGATTACAAAAAAGAAAAAAAGCTGATCCTTGAGAATAAAGAAATTCCTCAGTAAACCGACAATTGAATTTTGTTTGTCGGTTTTTTTACGTGTTTAAATAACTAAAGAAGCCATGAAATGAAGAAAAGAAACAAGGAAGAAAAGGGAGTGTCGGTAATAGAGTATAAAACAAAAAAGGAATCCCTCAGGATTCCTTTGCATTGCCTGGCAACATGCTATTTTCGCTTACACTATCGTCGCCGAGAACATGCTTAACTTCTGGGTTCGAAATGTGACCAGGTGTTTCCATGTTTCCATCATCACCAGACTGGGGCGGCTGACGCGATTCGAACGCGCGCATCACGGAGCCACAATCCGCTGTGTTAACCGCTTCACCACAACCGCCAAATTCATAATGCTTCACTATAATAACCGGCTGACAGAATGCTGTCAACAAATTGACCAAAAAAATTGAATATTTTTAAATCGGGAAAATCTGCAGCATCTGGATGGCTTATCGTTTTATGATTAAAAAATTCTGGTCAGATCTGATTATGATTATTTATAAACAGAAACTCAATCAGGAACAGCCTGGATACTCCTTGTAAATATAATCTTTAATTAAGTTTGCTGAATGTTGATCTGGTAAGAGTAATTCAGTATTTGAAATGTTGGATTTGTTGAGAATCAGGTCAGGTTCTATTATTATCCGTACATGAACATTCTTCGGATATAGACCAATTAAGTAAAAGCTGTCAATATCCAGGACCATGGAATGACCAGAAAAGATGAATAATTGGAGGAGATCGTTGATGATGGATAATAGCTCTGGAAGAATGCTTGCCCTCTTTGTGATGGCTGCGCTGTTCTTATCGGGATGTCAGATGAGTACCACAAATAAGGAACAGCAGTCTGCAGATGAACAAATAGAAAATCAAAACACGGGATGTGATTCTGAAGCATTAGCCTGTATGCCCGGGGAAACAGATTCTGAACCTGAAGCTAAAGATGAAGCCTCCTTTAATGAAATGAGTTTTAATGATGCCATTTCTTTTTTCGAGGATAAGAAAACAGGTCTGTTGTATTTTGGCTTTGCCGATTGTCCATGGTGTCAGGAAATTGTTCCTATTTTAGATCAGGCTTTAAAGGAGAATGGAAAATCGGTCCACTCCATTCAAACTAGAGATTCTGAGTTGAACCGTCTCTATTCCGATGAACAGAAAGCAGAAATCGAAAAATATATTTCTGATTATATGAGTGAGGATGATCAGGGTGTTCTGACGCTCTATGTTCCTCTGGTTCTATATGTAGAAAATGGAGAAGTTGTCGATGGTCATCAGGGGACTGTTGATGAACATGATGCACATGAACGTAAAATGACAGATCAGGAAAAGCAGGAAGTGACAGAAATTATTGACCGCATCGTCAAAAAAGCCAGATAAAAAGTCAGCTGGCAAAAAACTCAGGGATTTGATTAAGCTATTTTAGATTACTGAAGGATGATCAGTCGAAAAGAAACGAACTTGAATAAATTGTTTCTTTTCGACTTTTATTTTGAATTGATATCGAAAGCATTTATGGATTTGATGAACTAAATTTTAAAATACTGCCCAGATTCAGATAACGAACAGGCAGAACAATGTATGAACTGAGATCGAGTATGTAAAAACAAAAAAAACCGCTCTCGCGGTTTTTCTTCAACTAGATGGAGCAGATGAGGGGAATCGAACCCCCGTATCAACCATGGCAAGGTCGTGTTCTACCATTGAACTACATCTGCATAAAAAATGGCGGTCCAAACGGGACTCGAACCCGCAACCCCCTCCGTGACAGGGAGGTACGCTAACCAATTGCGCCATTGGACCAGAATAATAAAGATGGAGCAGATGAGGGGAATCGAACCCCCGTATCAACCATGGCAAGGTCGTGTTCTACCATTGAACTACATCTGCATAAAAATGGCGGTCCAAACGGGACTCGAACCCGCAACCCCCTCCGTGACAGGGAGGTACGCTAACCAATTGCGCCATTGGACCTAAAAATATGGCGGAGAAAGAGAGATTTGAACTCTCGCGCCGGTTGCCCGACCTACACCCTTAGCAGGGGCGCCTCTTCAGCCACTTGAGTATTTCTCCAAGGATTGTTATCGGCAACCGTTCCCGATTGCCTGATTATCATAACAGCTTGCCCAAGTAAGCACAAGACCAAAACTAAAAAAATTTCGGAGCTATTTTGACCAGAATGAGTGCCGGCAGCCTGTTTAGCCTGTAATCTTACCTTAAATACCTTTAGTTCATAAATAACTGTAACTTTCCGGGATAATTCATTCAAATTATTCATTCATTGCCTGAAGTAAAAATTATATTCAGGAGATTTTATGAATTAGAAATTTTTTCAATGTCATTAAGTTAAGCAGATAGAAGCGCGAATTGCTCCGCACTTCATCGTGGTGTTCAGAATCTACCAGAAATTTTTATCTGGAATCAGCCATTTTTCGGCTTCAAGCCTCACGAATACGATAA
>NZ_MPJW01000215.1 GCF_001945525.1 Ileibacterium valens | reverse complement strand
ACAGCTTGATCTGGAGTCCATTCAGTGCCTTGAGGGTGATGACAAGCGCCATCAGAGAGGGAGAAACCCATTTTCCAAAAAGGAGTGATTCGGGAGCCTTTGCCATGACCGGGTGAATATCAAACTCGCCTGGAAGATAACGCGGATCCCGGCTCTTCCTTTTACATTCGGGACAGCCGTAAGAAACAGAATAGTGCCGGATGATTTCCAGTTTTCCTGGAATGTATCTGACTTCATGACGGACCAGCTTTCTGCCGATCGGAGTGAGTTCCGTACCGCAGACGGAACAGATTCTCTGGTCTTCAGACAGTTCGTGAAGTTCATCTGTGACAGGAAGGTTCATCTTTTTAATAAGATCTTCCAGAGATTCCTTCGGCTTACGGGCTTTGGAACGAACAGGCCGTTTCCTTGCGGAAGCTCCGGGAGCAGGGGTTTTGGCAGAAGGACCGGATGGCTGGTCATGATCGTCCTTTTTATCTGGCTTTCTCTTTTCAGAACTCCTGCCATACTTCTGAGCAGCCATCAGCCTGATCTGAGCAGACAGATCAAGGATCGTGGCATTTGCCTGATCCAGCTGCTCTGTGAGGCTCTTAATCAGTTTTCTGTTAGCTTCATTCTCTTCCTGGCTCTTCTCATACTGAATGGTCAGCTTGTTAATGGCCTTGTTCAATTCAACCAGCTGATGAAAGAACTGGTTCTCGCTGATGTTGCTCGTATTGATTTCTGACATAATTTTCCCTGTTTAAATTATACCATAAATCAGACTGAAGTCGCTTTATTTAAAGCGTTTTCGGCACTATTCTATCTCCTTTTTACTGTTGTTTTCTGCTCTGGAGAGAGCCCCTCAAGCAGCCATCTCAGCTGCTGCGGGCTAAGTTCTCTGACCTCGTTTTTGTCTCTCGGCCATCGAAAATGGCCGTCATCCAACCGTTTATAGAGCAGCAGAAATCCATCCTGCTGCCAAAGAAGGCCTTTGATTCTGTCCGCTCTTCTGCCGCAGAACAGGAACAG
>NZ_MPJW01000212.1 GCF_001945525.1 Ileibacterium valens | reverse complement strand
CTGTTCCTGTTCTGCGGCAGAAGAGCGGACAGAATCAAAGGCCTTCTTTGGCAGCAGGATGGATTTCTGCTGCTCTATAAACGGTTGGATGACGGCCATTTTCGATGGCCGAGAGACAAAAACGAGGTCAGAGAACTTAGCCCGCAGCAGCTGAGATGGCTGCTTGAGGGGCTCTCTCCAGAGCAGAAAACAACAGTGAAAAGGAGATAGAATAGTGCCGAAAACGCTTTAAATAAAGCGACTTCAGTCTGATTTATGGTATAATTTAAACAGGGAAAATTATGTCAGAAATCAATACGAGCAACATCAGCGAGAACCAGTTCTTTCATCAGCTGGTTGAATTGAACAAGGCCATTAACAAGCTGACCATTCAGTATGAGAAGAGCCAGGAAGAGAATGAAGCTAACAGAAAACTGATTAAGAGCCTCACAGAGCAGCTGGATCAGGCAAATGCCACGATCCTTGATCTGTCTGCTCAGATCAGGCTGATGGCTGCTCAGAAGTATGGCAGGAGTTCTGAAAAGAGAAAGCCAGATAAAAAGGACGATCATGACCAGCCATCCGGTCCTTCTGCCAAAACCCCTGCTCCCGGAGCTTCCGCAAGGAAACGGCCTGTTCGTTCCAAAGCCCGTAAGCCGAAGGAATCTCTGGAAGATCTTATTAAAAAGATGAACCTTCCTGTCACAGATGAACTTCACGAACTGTCTGAAGACCAGAGAATCTGTTCCGTCTGCGGTACGGAACTCACTCCGATCGGCAGAAAGCTGGTCCGTCATGAAGTCAGATACATTCCAGGAAAACTGGAAATCATCCGGCACTATTCTGTTTCTTACGGCTGTCCCGAATGTAAAAGGAAGAGCCGGGATCCGCGTTATCTTCCAGGCGAGTTTGATATTCACCCGGTCATGGCAAAGGCTCCCGAATCACTCCTTTTTGGAAAATGGGTTTCTCCCTCTCTGATGGCGCTTGGCATCACGCACACGGTACGGGATGAGGTGCCCGTTAACCGGAT
>NZ_MPJW01000211.1 GCF_001945525.1 Ileibacterium valens | reverse complement strand
CCGGTTGACGGGCAGCTGATACAGTGCCTTGAGGGTGATGACAAGCGCCATCAGAGAGGGAGAAACCCATTTTCCAAAAAGGAGTGATTCGGGAGCCTTTGCCATGACCGGGTGAATATCAAACTCGCCTGGAAGATAACGCGGATCCCGGCTCTTCCTTTTACATTCGGGACAGCCGTAAGAAACAGAATAGTGCCGGATGATTTCCAGTTTTCCTGGAATGTATCTGACTTCATGACGGACCAGCTTTCTGCCGATCGGAGTGAGTTCCGTACCGCAGACGGAACAGATTCTCTGGTCTTCAGACAGTTCGTGAAGTTCATCTGTGACAGGAAGGTTCATCTTTTTAATAAGATCTTCCAGAGATTCCTTCGGCTTACGGGCTTTGGAACGAACAGGCCGTTTCCTTGCGGAAGCTCCGGGAGCAGGGGTTTCGGCAGAAGGACTGGATGGCTGGTCATGATCGTCCTTTTTATCTGGCTTTCTCTTTTCAGAACTCCTGCCATACTTCTGAGCAGCCATCAGCCTGATCTGAGCAGACAGATCAAGGATCGTGGCATTTGCCTGATCCAGCTGCTCTGTGAGGCTCTTAATCAGTTTTCTGTTAGCTTCATTCTCTTCCTGGCTCTTCTCATACTGAATGGTCAGCTTGTTAATGGTCTTGTTCAATTCAACCAGCTGATGAAAGAACTGGTTCTCGCTGATGTTGCTCGTATTGATTTCTGACATAATTTTCCCTGTTTAAATTATACCATAAATCAGACTGAAGTCGCTTTATTTAAAGCGTTTTCGGCACTATTCTATCTCCTTTTCACTGTTGTTTTCTGCTCTGGAGAGAGCCCCTCAAGCAGCCATCTCAGCTGCTGCGGGCTAAGTTCTCTGGCCTCGTTTTTGTCTCTCGGCCATCGAAAATGGCCGTCATCCAACCGTTTATAGAGCAGCAGAAATCCATCCTGCTGCCAAAGAAGGCCTTTGATTCTGTCCGCTCTTCTGCCGCAGAACAGGAACAG
>NZ_MPJW01000052.1 GCF_001945525.1 Ileibacterium valens | reverse complement strand
ACCAGCTTGACTGGAGTCCATACAGTGCCTTGAGGGTGATGACAAGCGCCATCAGAGAGGGAGAAACCCATTTTCCAAAAAGGAGTGATTCGGGAGCCTTTGCCATGACCGGGTGAATATCAAACTCGCCTGGAAGATAACGCGGATCCCGGCTCTTCCTTTTACATTCGGGACAGCCGTAAGAAACAGAATAGTGCCGGATGATTTCCAGTTTTCCTGGAATGTATCTGACTTCATGACGGACCAGCTTTCTGCCGATCGGAGTGAGTTCCGTACCGCAGACGGAACAGATTCTCTGGTCTTCAGACAGTTCGTGAAGTTCATCTGTGACAGGAAGGTTCATCTTTTTAATAAGATCTTCCAGAGATTCCTTCGGCTTACGGGCTTTGGAACGAACAGGCCGTTTCCTTGCGGAAGCTCCGGGAGCAGGGGTTTCGGCAGAAGGACTGGATGGCTGGTCATGATCGTCCTTTTTATCTGGCTTTCTCTTTTCAGAACTCCTGCCATACTTCTGAGCAGCCATCAGCCTGATCTGAGCAGACAGATCAAGGATCGTGGCATTTGCCTGATCCAGCTGCTCTGTGAGGCTCTTAATCAGTTTTCTGTTAGCTTCATTCTCTTCCTGGCTCTTCTCATACTGAATGGTCAGCTTGTTAATGGTCTTGTTCAATTCAACCAGCTGATGAAAGAACTGGTTCTCGCTGATGTTGCTCGTATTGATTTCTGACATAATTTTCCCTGTTTAAATTATACCATAAATCAGACTGAAATCGCTTTATTTAAAGCATTTTCGCCACTATTCTATCTCCTTTTCACTGTTGTTTTCTGCTCTGGAGAGAGCCCCTCAAGCAGCCATCTCAGCTGCTGCGGGCTAAGTTCTCTGGCCTCGTTTTTGTCTCTCGGCCATCGAAAATGGCCGTCATCCAACCGTTTATAGAGCAGCAGAAATCCATCCTGCTGCCAAAGAAGGCCTTTGATTCTGTCCGCTCTTCTGCCGCAGAACAGGAACAG
>NZ_MPJW01000036.1 GCF_001945525.1 Ileibacterium valens | reverse complement strand
GAGGTTCTTGAACTCAGTGAGCAGCAGCTCAGGTGGCTGCTTGACGGGCTTTCAATCACCCAGAAAACAAGTATAAAACAGGTCCCAAAAAGAGGTGAAAATACTTTATATAAAGCATAAATAAACTGTTTTATGGTATAATGTAATGGGTGAATACTATGCCAGAAAACAGCTCAGCAGACACATCTAACATCTCTTCAAATCCGCTCTTTCAGCAGCTGGTTAAGATCAGCCGGCAGCTGGACGACGCTCTCAAGGACAGCCGGAAAAAAGATGAAATTATCCATTCGCTGACCGAACAGGTTGAAGCAGCCAATACAACGATCGCTTCTCTGACTGAGCAGATCACTCTGATGGCGGCTCAGCGCTATGGAAAGAAATCTGAGAAACGCTCGAGCGGCAAGAAGAAGGATGATGACGACGGTAATGATTCTGACTCCACACCTTCTGCCGGATCTGCGTCTGAATCCGATTCTTCCAAAAAGCCAAATACTCATCGTCCGGTTAAGAAAAAACAGACCAGAAAGCCCAAATCGACGCTGAAAGAAATGATTGAACGCATGGGTATTGATGTGGAAAAGGTTGTAAGAGAACTCGATGAGGACAAAAGGTTCTGCGAATACTGTGGTCATGAGCTCATTCCGTTTGGAGAAAAGCATCTGCGTTACGAGCTTAAGGTTGAACTTCCCAGACTCAGAGTCATTGAGTATGTGGGTGTGACTTACGGCTGCCCTGGCTGTCATGCAAAAGCTGCTGACAGTGACACTCCGCTCAGTGAATGCGGACTGTCTCCCGTTCAGGCCGAGGCTCCAAAGCCGCTTCTGCCCGGAAGCTGGGCTTCCTCCTCATTTCTTGCCATGGCGATCGCCTTCAAGATTCTCTATCAGATTCCCACCAATCTTCTGATTACGATGTTCAGAGAAATGGGAATGTTCAGCGTTTCTTCAGGAACTCTGTGCAGCTGGATCATTTCAGTTTCGCAGGTTTACTTTGCTCCTCTGTTTGACAGACTCAGACAGATTCTGCTTGC
>NZ_MPJW01000210.1 GCF_001945525.1 Ileibacterium valens | reverse complement strand
AGGCAAATTCTCCAGCTGTTGCAAAGCGATTAAAATCTCCAATTTCAGTAATGATCCGCATAGCGATGGGCCTGGTTACTCCTTTGAAGCACGAAAGGGAACTAGCCAGTTCATTGTAATTTTCCTGCTTGGACATTTCGGTGATTCGCTCATCATATCGAGCAATTTTGGTCTCAAGCTCCTCAAGAGTAATGAGATACTCGTCGAGCACCTCGCGATTCATTGGAGACAGTTCCAGGGATTTAAGCCAATCTCTGTGTTTTATAGTCCACTTGGTCTTTCCCTCATCAAAGGTGTAGCCAAGCTTCATGACAAATGAATTGATCTGCTGCTTAAATCTTTTGACAGTTTCCTGAGTATCTTCACGAAGACGAATAAATGAGCGAACTTCCTGATCTTCCTGAGTAGGAACATAAACAGATCTATAGGTGTCATAGGCTAATGCTTCAGCCAGAGATTTTGCATCTCTGCGGTCCGTTTTGCGAACTCGATCAGTCTGAGCAAGACGGATTGTCGTTGGCGCCATAATGCGGCATTCAAAGCCCATTTTCGTAATTCTTTCATAGAAAGAGAAGCCAAGACATCCAGCTTCGTAACCGAACACGAGCTTGGTTCCAGGTTCAACTTCAGATTCGATTTTCTTGGCATACTTCCAGATCAATCGTGTATCATTGTTAATTTTTGTCTGGTGACTATGTGTATTAGAATTTCGATCGAAAGTATCTAAACTGATTGTTTTACTGTGGACATCGCATCCGATAAAAAGTAAGCTTGCCATATAGGTCCTCCTAAGTCATGTGGTAATGACGTTTACTTTTGAATACACCCTAAGTATCCATCTAAATCCACGAATTGGCTTCTGGGGGGCCTTTCATATTATCTAAAACAGATTGTTTCTTATTAAACTCAGTTTCTGGCAATGTAAATGTTATCCGTCATAAGTCCCCAGACAAAGCAGGAAAGATCTCTCGCAATCGCAGTAACGGCTATATTGTGCTTTTTTCCTTTGCGTATTAGTCTGTAATACTTTCGGCGCATATATTCATTGGC
>NZ_MPJW01000055.1 GCF_001945525.1 Ileibacterium valens | reverse complement strand
GAGGTTCTTGAACTCAGTGAGCAGCAGCTCAGGTGGCTGCTTGACGGGCTTTCAATCACCCAGAAAACGAGTATAAAACAGGTCCCAAAAAGAGGTGAAAACACTTTATATAAAGCATAAATAAACTGTTTTATGGTATAATGTAATGGGTGAATACTATGCCAGAAAACAGCTCAGCAGACACATCTAACATCTCTTCAAATCCGCTCTTTCAGCAGCTGGTTAAGATCAGCCGGCAGCTGGATCAGGCTCTGGAAGACAGCCGGAAAAAAGATGACATCATCCGCTCACTGACGGAAAAGATCGATGTTCTTACTGAACAGATTGATGCAGCCAATACGACGATCGTTTCCCTGACTGAACAGATCACTCTGATGGCCGCTCAGCGCTATGGAAAGAAATCTGAGAAACGCTCGAGCGGCAAGAAGAAGGATGATGACGACGGTAATGATTCTGACTCCACACCTTCTGCCGGATCTGCGTCTGAATCCGATTCTTCCAAAAAGCCAAATACTCATCGTCCGGTTAAGAAAAAACAGACCAGAAAGCCCAAATCGACGCTGAAAGAAATGATTGAACGCATGGGTATTGATGTGGAAAAGGTTGTAAGAGAACTCGATGAGGACAAAAGGTTCTGCGAATACTGTGGTCATGAGCTCATTCCGTTTGGAGAAAAGCATCTGCGTTACGAGCTTAAGGTTGAACTTCCCAGACTCAGAGTCATTGAGTATGTGGGTGTGACTTACGGCTGCCCTGACTGTCATGCAAAAGCTGCTGACAGTGACACTCCGCTCAGTGAATGCGGACTGTCTCCCGTTCAGGCCGAGGCTCCAAAGCCGCTTCTGCCCGGAAGCTGGGCTTCCTCCTCATTTCTTGCCATGGCGATCGCCTTCAAGATTCTCTATCAGATTCCCACCAATCTTCTGATTACGATGTTCAGAGAAATGGGAATGTTCAGCGTTTCTTCAGGAACTCTGGGCAGCTGGATCATTTCAGTTTCGCAGGTTTACTTTGCTCCTCTGTTTGACAGACTCAGACAGATTCTGCTTGC
>NZ_MPJW01000209.1 GCF_001945525.1 Ileibacterium valens | reverse complement strand
GTCTTTCTACGTCAATTACGAGTCTCTGAAAAAGACCGATGACGGATTTCGCGGTGAAAAGATCGGATGTGTTCAAACAGCCCATCCGCTTCCTGATCTTCCTGAAGGGCAGGCTCACTACAGCAACCCAAGGGTCTCGTATGATGGAAAACACTGGTATCTCAGTGTGGGGATAGAAGTTCCTGAAGAAAAAGCAGAACTGACTTCAACAGTCCTGGGCATTGATCTGGGAATCAAAGTGCTTGCTTATCTTTCAGATGGCAGCTTCTATGAAAACATCAATAAGAGCCAATGGGTCAGGAAACTGCAACGACGGCTGCTCAGGGAACAAAGACGCCTGTCCCGCAAAGAACAGGCCAACATTGACCACTATGAAGATGTCATCGGAAAAGATGGAAAGACGCTTCGCAAGCCGGTCTATAAACGGCCGTTGCAAGAATGCAGAAACTACCAGAAGCAGAAGAGGATCGTCGCCAGTGTCCATAAGAAGCTGAAAGACCTGCGAACCGACTATGTCCACAAAGTCACCAGAGACATCATAGACACACTGCCCAAAGCGATCGTCATGGAAGATCTGAAAGTCGCAAACATGATGAAGAACCATACACTTGCCAAAGCGGTGAGCGAACAGATGTGGTCAGAGTTCAGAAGACAGATCGAATACAAGGCCCGGATGAAAGGGATCGAAGTCGTATTTGCCGATCTGTTCTTTCCAAGTTCGAAGACCTGTTCAAACTGCGGAAACATCAACAGAGACCTTCAGCTCAAGGACAGGATCTATGTGTGTCCGGTGTGTGGTCATGTGATCGACAGAGACCTGAATGCCAGTCTCAATCTGGCTGACTGCTATATCAATCAGCACGACCTGGTGCAGGGATAGAAGTTCACGTAAAAGAACATCCCTGCGAGTACCCTTCGCTATGGGGGAATCAGAATGCCTGTGGACTGCCATGCAAACACTGGAAAAACAGTGGGCGGGAAGCCTCAGAAAAGAGAAGAAACAGGAATCTGTCTGGAGCAGACCCGTGATAACAGGTTCAAGCCGGACAGGAAAGATAT
>NZ_MPJW01000208.1 GCF_001945525.1 Ileibacterium valens | reverse complement strand
CTGTAACTATTGAGAGGAATAATTCCCTAATGTGAAGTAGCTTATATCAATAATTTCAACTAATGAAGTTGAAAAGTTGAGGTCGGTATCGGATAGAACAATTTGTTTGCTTACTGAATCGTAGGCTTTAAACATATAATGGTGATCCTCCGAAACACCTTTATATAAAACCGCTCCATTAAGTTCATTGTTTCTGATTCTTAATATCGTTTCTTCAATCATTTCAATTCTGTTTTCGTGTTCCTGAATCATTTGTTCGAGTACTGAAAATCCGAGGTTCTGGCTTTTAAGCAGTTGAAGAATGTCAATATAAATCTTCTCTTTTTTCATAAAAAATCTCCTTTATTTATCGATTGACAAATGATATTTAGTTGTTTAAGTTATCGAACTAAATACCAAATTTGTTAAAGAAAAAGCACCCAGAGCGTTAAGCTGAAATAACCAAGTGTTAATCAACTTGACGCCCAAAATGGGTGCTTTTATATAACCACGAACAGAAATTCAAAAATATCAAAAGTGAATTCTGATATGAAAGCCCCCCTTGTCAAGGGCGCACTGAGGGCTAACTAATTTATTTTTTAACTACATAAAGGGATTAGTGAATGTCATGCATAAATCCTGGAATGGATTCATCAGCTATTTAAACCAATCTGATATACGTGGATTTTCACAGGTTAATGGTTTCGCTGAGACCCCACCATCTAAAAACGCGGATTAACATAGAATTATCGTGGATAGTCAAACCTCTTACTTCCAGGACTTATGAATGACATTCATTTCTCTGAACTTTATTGTCAATTGTTCGTTAACTTCAGATAAAAAGACTTAGAGTGCTGCAAATTCTGTTAAAACTTGGTTGTTCCGTTGATTTGATTTGAACATTTATTTTCTATTGTGATGTTTTGGCTAAGGATTTCACCAGTGAGTGGATCACAGTGAGAACGATTCTCAATGTGATTCGTAGCCATTCCCCAGATGAAGCAAGCCATTTCCCTGGCACAAGCAGCGATTGCAATATTCCGGTTTTTTCCGTTGTTCATCATGGATTTAAACTTACTGATAAACCGTGTATTTCCTTTAT
>NZ_MPJW01000207.1 GCF_001945525.1 Ileibacterium valens | reverse complement strand
GATCGAGCTCAAAGAAGCCATGAGCGCCAATCAGATTACGGCCTATAAAAAGAAATTTGAGAGTTACGACCTCGTCATTCTTGACGAGCTTGGGTACTGTACCTTCGATGTTCAGGCCGGAGAGATTCTGTTCAATCTTCTCTCGAGCCGCAATGAACATAAGTCAATGATCATTACTTCCAACCTGGTTCTGGACCAGTGGAATGAAATTTTCCGGGACCAGCTGCTGACCGGAGCGATTATCGACCGCCTCACCAATCTTTCCTATCTGGTCAATATGACTGGAAGCAGCTATCGAATTCAGCAGACAAAAGAGTGGATTCAGAAGCGAAAAGAGGCAGCGGTTCTGAACTGAAAATGAGGAGAAAAGATAATGGATACGAAAAAGCTGACCAGGCTTATTGATGTGCTGACTGAAGCCGGACTGAGCATCAGAGAAGCGCAGGCTCTGATTGAGGAAGGCTGCAGAAAAATTCCAGATATGGAAAAGAAAATGAAAGAGGAACTGTGTAAACCTTCAATACTGAGAAAGACAGTGGTATCTCCCAGAGAGAAAGATCAGGAAGGATATCTGATTCTGGGATACGATCCGGATACCCAGCTTGCATTCCTTGAAAAGCTGCGGGATAGAGATTCGTACTCTTTTCACTGCTGCACACCGATAGAAATAGATCGGTTCATCAGCGGCGAGTTTATTTTCAAAGAAGAAAGTCCGGGTGTGATGGAAGTATCTGTCTGATTCAAAAAGCAGGCAGCGGGCGGAATTTCCTGTCCATTACTCGCAATCCATCGTCGCATTCAGAGCCGGAACCTGCCAAGGGCCGCTTCGCTTATCCCCTTGGCAAAACCCGTCTCTGAATGCACTATGGCTTTTGCGAGCAAAGAACAGGAAATTTCTGGTCATAAAACCGGCTGTATTTCTGACATCGCAAACTGGGCTGACTGATGACAAATATGAGCAGCTCTCATTTTGCTTTCTGGTTCTAAGCTGGCTTTATTGAAAAATGGAAACAAAATTATGCGGCTGCTCCTATCGGCAGCTGCCAACTTTTTAATTGATATTTCGGCAACTTTTCAATTGACATATACA
>NZ_MPJW01000088.1 GCF_001945525.1 Ileibacterium valens | reverse complement strand
CAAAAGGCGGAAATCTTCCGTTTCCGACTTTCCTGAGAGGAAAGCTGGAGCACAGAGAAGATTTCCGCCTTTGATGGTATTCAGGGATAACCGGGAATAAAAGCCCGTGCAAATTTCAAAAGGTTACGTTAAATCTCAGGCTAGACTTGACCAAGCAAAAGCTAGAGTGGAAGATCTGGAGAAGCAACTCAATAACAATAGGTATGGGATTGCTTACATCGACGCAACCGAAAAAGTCACGCAGTTAAATCGACCTCTTGATAATAACCTAATGGCTCAGATTGAATATTTAACTAACCAGCTATTTAGTCAACTTGGATTAACTCAAGAAATTATGGATGGAACTGCCAGTGAAACAGCAATGCTTAACTATTATAACCGAACTATAGAACCTATTTGTTCGGCAATTGCTGATGAAATGAAAAGAAAATTTCTATCAAAAAATGCTAGAACTAGAGGACAATCAATCATTTGTTATCGAGATCCATTTAGATTAACCCCAGTAAGTCAGCTTGCCGAACTAGCAGATAAGTTTACAAGAAATGAAATCTTAACATCAAACGAAATTAGACAAATTATAGGCATTGCTCCATCTAACGACCCTTCTGCTGATGAACTAAGAAACAAGAATCTAAGTCAATCCTCTGAAGAAATTGCTGCTAATGAGGATATGCCTATTGAAGATGAAGCTATGGAAACTATGTAACGAAAGGAGGACATATGTCCGCGAAATTTGATTTTTCAGGATGGGCTACACGAAACGACTTAAAATGTTCCGATGGTAGAACTATCAAACGAGATGCATTTAAAGATTGTGATGGTACGAAAGTTCCTCTGGTATGGATGCATCAGCATGATAATCCGGAGAATGTTTTAGGTCATGCATATTTACAAAATCGAGATGAAGGTGTTTATGCCTATTGCTCATTCAATAACACTTTTAGAGGTAGAGAAGCAAAAGAAACAATCAAACATGGTGATATTTGTTCATTATCGATTTACGCAAACCAGTTGAAACAGAATGGTAGAGACGTGGTCCACGGAGTTATCAGAGAAGTCAGTTTAGTATTAGCTGGTGCCAATCCTGGAGCGTATATCGAAAATATTGGTTTTGCCCATGGGGATTATTCGGATGATGTCGATGAAGCGATTATTTATACGGGAGAAGACCTCGATCTTTCGCATAACGACTTTAAAGATAGGATTTCTCCTGAGGAAACCACTAGAGAAAAGGGAGAAGGAGAAAAAGAAATGCCAGAAAATGGTAAGGAAAAAACACTAAAAGACGTTTTTGATACCTTAAACGAGGAACAGAAAACGCTTTTATATGCATTAGTCGGAGAAGCAATGAGCGGTAAAAAAGATGATGACGATGATGATAAAGGAGCAGATATGAAACATAACGTATTCGAACAGGACGAAGATATTTTAACAGGTAATGTACTTTCTCATGCTGATCAGATGGACATTATTAACGACGCTAAGCGCTACGGAAGCCTCAAAGAAAGTTTTCTAGCTCATGCTGCAACCTATGGTATTGAAAATATCGATTATTTATTCCCAGATGCTAGAACTATTACTAATGAACCTGACTTTGTTTCCAGAAACATGGATTGGGTTGATACTGTTATGAAAGGCGTAAAACACAATCCATTCAGTAGAATTAAATCGGTTCATGCTAACATCACTGAAGATGAAGCTCGTGCTAGAGGTTATATTAAGGGAAAACTCAAGAAAGAAGAAGTGTTCTCACTGCTTAAAAGATCTACTACCCCGACTACGATTTATAAGAAACAGAAATTAGATCGTGATGATCAGATCGATATTACAGATTTCGATGTAGTAGCATGGTTAAAGAAAGAAATGAGAATGATGCTTGACGAGGAAATTGCTAGAGCAATTTTGATTGGTGATGGACGTCTAGCCTCTTCCGATGACAAAATTAAAGAAGATGCGATTAGACCTATTTGGAAAGATTCGGATCTCTATACGGTGAAAAAAGATGTTGAAGTAGCGGATAGCGATACTGATGAAGATGTAGCTAAGAACTTCATCAAAGCCGTTATCCGTTCTAGAAAAGACTATAAGGGAAGTGGTAATCCGACTTTATTTACTACCGAAGATCTCCTTACCTCTTGTCTGCTCATCGAAGATAAAACAGGTCGTAAGATCTACACTAGCATCAATGATCTCGCTACAACGCTTCGAGTGTCCAAAATTGTAACCGTAGAAGTTATGGAAAATCAGACTAGAAAAGACGACAACAATAACACCAAGAATCTCATGGCCATTCTTGTAAATCTTACTGATTATGTTGTTGGAGCAGATAAAGGCGGAGAAGTAAACATGTTTGATGACTTCGATATTGACTACAACCAGAACAAATATCTGATTGAAACTAGATGCTCAGGAGCACTTGTTAAACCATACTCTGCTATTGCATTTGAAAACGTCGCTGGAACTAATACTGGCGTTTAATTCAAAATGAAGTATTACGGTCGAATCTGTTTTTCTGAAACAGTAGAAACATCTCCAGGAGTATGGACAGAAAGTTATACGATTAGAAACTATTTTGGGGACGTGGTAAGAAGAAGTAGCCGATACACTCCAGGTCAATCTATAAACGACAACATTAGTATAACTAACGACATAAGCATTGTTGCGGACCAGTTCGCACTTAACAATTTCTACAATATTAGATGGATTGAATTTGCTAACTCCAAATGGAAGATTACTAGTGTTGAGGTTGAACCGCCAAGACTGATTTTATCAATCGGAGAATTGTTTAATGATGACTAGAATTGAATTCCATAATTTATTGAAAAATATTTCTGGAATCAATAATGTTTATTATCAGCCTCCGGAAAATATTAAGATACATTATCCATGTATTATCTATAATTTTGATAATTATCAAAATTCAAGTGCTGATAACGGTAAGTATCTAAAACATAAACGCTATTCTGTAACGATTATTAGTAAGGACCCGGACAACGATTACGTTGAAAAGGTCCTTACTTTACCTTTAAGTTCATTTGATCGCAGGATGGTGGTAGACAATCTATATCATGATGTTTTGACAATTTACGTATAGGAGGAATTATGACAAAAATTGCATGGGATGAAACCGGTAAGCGTCTCTATGAAACAGGTGTCAAGAACGTTGTTCTATATAAACCTGGAGAAAATGGAAACTATTCAAAGGGTGTAGGATGGAATGGTTGCACAGCTGTCAACGAATCTCCCTCTGGAGCTGAAGCTACACCATTCTATGCTAACGGTATTAAGTATCTGAACTTAATGTCCAATGAAGACTTTGGTGGAACTATTGAAGCTTATACTTACCCTGATGAATTCGCGGAATGCGATGGAAGTACGGTTCTGGCAGACGGTGTAACGATTGATCAGCAGTCAAGAAAGGTATTTGGTCTTGCGTATAGAACGGAAATTGGTAACGATCTGGTTGGGACTGAATATGGATACAAGATTCATTTAGTTTACGGAGCTCTTGCATCTCCGTCTGAGAAAAGTCATTCAACAGTTAATGAGTCGCCAGAGGCAGTCACATTCTCATGGACATTTACTACTACACCAGTTAACGTAACTGGAGCCAAACCAACATCTCATCTGGTTGTCGACTCTACCAAAGTAGACCCGACAAAATTAGCTGCTCTTGAAGCTAAATTATATGGGTCTGAAACGGAAGAACCATCAATGCCGTTACCAGATGAAGTAAAAGCTCTCATTGGCGCAACAGCATAAATAGATATTCTCAGAAGACTCTCCTTTTTACAGAGTCTTCTTTTTTTATTATAGATAAGGCGAGGAAAATAACAATGATTAGTAAGACAATTGAATATACAGACTATAACGGAAACGAAGTAAAAGATACTTTTTACTTCAACTTAAATGAAGCAGAGATTATCGATATGGAAATGTCTAAATCAGGAGGTCTATCAGAGCATATTCAAAAAATTATTGATACTAAAGACCTTCCTAAATTAATTAAATTGTTTAAAACAATGCTTCTTAAATCATATGGTGAAGTTTCTGACGATGGTAAACATTTTGTAAAATCTAAGAAGATTAGAAAGAAATTTGAAAATTCAGCTGCTTTTCCAAAGCTCTATATGGCTCTGGCAACTAACGATATTGAGGCTGCGGAATTTGTTAAAGGTATTATTCCTCAGAACATCGATATGACAAAACTCGCAGGATAAATAATGTTACGCATGTCAATAGATGCCAAACGATATTGGAATGAAAAAGAGCAACTGTTCGTAACCATACCAAAGCATGATCTCGAATTAGAACATTCGTTGTCCGCAATTTCAAAATGGGAATCCAAATGGCATAAGTCTTTCTTCTCGACACCAGACAAAACTAAAGATGAAATACTTCACTATATTACTTGTATGTCTAAGAAAGAAATAGACCCAGTAGTTATTCTAGGTCTTAGAGATACTGATATAGAGAAGATAAACGATTATATCAACGATCCTATGACAGCCACGACTTTCGGAGGGTCGAAAAATCCTGGTGCTAAAAGAATTATTACTACCGAACTTATTTATTACTGGATGATCTCACTAAATATACCATTTGAATGCGAGCATTGGCATATAAACAGACTAATAACCTTGATTAACGTATGTAGTGAAGAAAGTAAACAGCATAAGCCTATGAGTAAAAAAGATCTCATAGCTAGAAACAGAGCCCTTAATGCTCAAAGAAGAGCTGCTTTAAAGACTAAAGGATAGGTGGTAAATATTATTTCCATCAAACAAAAGGGTGATTTTAAAAAATTAGAAAGGTATCTAGGAAAATGTAAAAACTTAAAATTAAAGAATATATTATCCGAATACGGTGATGAAGGATTGGAAGCTCTTAAGAATTCTACTCCAGTTGATTCTGGAGATACTGCATCTTCTTGGAGTTATGACCTCAAGATCGGATCAGATATGAGCTCTATCACATATAAAAATAGCAACATAAACAAAGGGGTTAATATAGCCATCATCTTACAGTACGGTCATGGGACTGGAACTGGTGGATACGTCCAAGGGAGAGATTATATTAACCCGGCAGTACAGCCAATATTTGATGAGATAGCAGAAACAGTGTGGAAGGAGGTGACGAAAGTATGAGTAATACCATAGATAACAAAGTAGTATCCATGGAGTTCGATAATAGTAGGTTCGAATCGAATGTATCCACTAGTATGAGCACCTTAGATAAACTTAAAAAAGCTCTGAAATTCGACGGAGCGTCAAAAGGGATTGAAGAGATTTCTGAAAAAGCAAGCAGATTTAATTTTAATCCAATTACATCAGCTGTAGATGGTGCCAGAGAAAAATTTTCAGCTTTACAGGTTATCGCAGTCACTGCTCTTCAGAATATTACTAACTCTGTTATTAATACCGGAAAACAATTAATCTCTTCGCTAGCTATCGATCCGATTAAGGATGGTTTTCACGAATACGAGCTCAAAATGGGGTCTATTCAAACGATTATGAATAGTTCCGGTGCATCGTTAGAAAAGGTTAATGCATACTTAGCTGAATTAAACACTTATTCAGATAAAACTATATACTCTTTTTCTGACATGACAGAGAGTATAGGTAAATTTACAAATGCTGGAGTTAGTCTGGATAAAGCCGTATTAGCCATCAAAGGTATTAGTAATGAAGCTGCGGTTTCTGGGGCAAATGCGCAACAGGCATCTCATGCGATGTATAACTTTGCACAGGCATTATCCTCAGGATCAGTTCGATTACAGGACTGGAAATCAATCGAGAATGCTAATATGGCTACTGTTGAGTTTAAACAAACTCTGATAGATAGTGCCGTTGCGCTTGGTACTGTAACCAAAGAAGGAGACAGATATAAATCCACTACAAAGGATTTGAATGGTCACGTTTCTGATTTATTTGATGCTACAATGGGCTTCAACGATGCCTTATCATCTCAATGGATGACCACAGATGTATTAGTTGACGCATTGAGTAAGTATTCTGATGAGACAACAGAATTTGGTAAAAGAGCTTATGCTGCCGCCTCAGACGTTAAGACATTCAGTCAGTTAATGGATACCTTAAAAGAATCCGTTGGTTCTGGATGGGCAGAAACTTGGGAGATTGTATTTGGTGACTTCGAAGAAGCTAAAAGCTTATGGACCCAGATGAATGATGTATTTAGCGAAATTATTCAAAAGTCTTCAGACGCCAGAAATAGTCTTCTAAAAGGTGGTTTAGGATCTGGTTGGAAAAACTTGGTTGATGGATATATTCCAGATGCTAATAAATTCTTGGATACTGTAAAAAAAGTAGCTAAGGAAAACAATGTCTCAGTTGATTCCATGGTCAAAGAGTATGGTTCATTCGAAGCATCTCTTAAATCTGGATGGTTGAATAAGGATATTCTTACCAAATCTATTAAGGAAATTACAAAGGGTACCGAGAATATGTCTGTTGCTCAGTTAGTAGCAGCAGGTAGATCACAGCAAGAAGCTGAACAAATCTTCAAACTAAACCAGGCACTTAAAGACGGAAGTTTTAATGTGGACGAATGGGTCGATTCTCTTAAAAAGATGTCTGGCAGAGAGAATCTCGTAAAATCCTTAGTGAATTCTTTCGAAGCATTAAGATCTGTTATATCTCCAATAGGCTCAGCTTTAAAAGAAGTATTTCCTCCTATAACAGGAGATATGATTTATAAGCTAACTGACCGAATCAAAAATTTCACGGATAAATTGAAATTGACTGGAACTGAATCGGATAATCTTAAGAACACCTTCAAGGGTGTTTTTTCTTTTGTCTCGTTATTAGGTAAAGGATTTGGTGCTGTTTGCAAAGTACTTAGTCCGTTATTACAGTTAATCCGTCCAATTGTAAATTTGTTTTTATCTTTTACTGCAACGATTGGAAAGTTTATTACTAATCTGAACAATAGTATAGGCGGTCTTAAATCGTTTAATGACGGAGTTACATCTGTAAAACAAAAAGTACAATCACTCGTAGATTCTATTAAAAACTTACCGCAAGTATTTAGCGATTCCAAAAATGTGGTCACTACATTTTTCAAAGAAATGTCTTATGGATTTGATACCATCGCAGAAAATATTGGAAAAATATTTCAAGATTCAGATCCACTAGGATGTCTTCTAAATATGTTTGCTAAAAGTTTTGGACCTGCGTTTGAAGCTTTTGGAGAAGTAATCAGAAGAATTAGCTCATTAATAGGAGATTCTATTGGCAATATTATTGACCGATTCTCTCTGACAAAAGGGTTAGGTATTATTTTCACTGCATTCGGTGGTTTATCATTTTCTACTATATTACAGAATGTTCAGAACTTTGCTCAGAAAATTGATGGTCTAGGTGATACCTTAAATGGAATAGTAGATACGATTAAGTCTAATATTGGAACTTCTAGCGGTGGTTTTTTCGAATCGCTTAGAGAATCTCTATCAACATTTACCTCAGGTGTTAAAGTTGGAAAACTTCTAGCAATAGCAACGGCGGTAGGTATTTTGTCAGTATCTCTTACTGCTTTATCTGAAATTCCGATGGATAAAGTAGCTGTCGGATTAGCTGGTCTAGGTGGAATAATCCTTGAGCTTGCTGCTGGTATTAAATTATTGAGCAAGATACCAGAGGAAGATGCTGAAGCTCTGGGGGAAGTAGGAGAAACATTAGGTGAATTTGCTTCAGCTGTAGCAACTATGGCTAGTGCATTATCATTATTAGCTGAACTTGATTGGAACCAGATGACTGTTGGGTTAACCGGTATTGCTGGAATATCAGCCGTTATTGTTGCCTCTATGTGGGGACTGTCGAAGCTTGAGAAACCAATGACGAAAGGTGTTGCTTCGATGGTTATTTTCACATTTGCGGTTAAGTTAATGGCAACAACCGTTAAAAGTCTGAGTTCACTAAATTGGGAAGAATTAGGAAAAGGTGTAGCAGGCATTGCAGGAATCGCTGCTGTATTAGTCGCTTCTATGCGATTAATGGCTGGAGCAAAAGGGTCTATTCTTAAAGGGTCTATAGCGATGTCTGGAATTGCGGTAGCGATGAATATTATCCTTCCTGTTCTTAAACAGCTTAGTGCTATGAATCCAGAACAGCTAGTACAGGGTCTACTTAGTATGGGAGTTGCCTTATCCGAGATGGCATTAACTTTAAAGCTGATGGGATCAAGCGGAACGGTTTCTGGGGCGATATCCTTAATAGCTATGGCTGGAGCGCTTACTATTATTATTCCAGTTTTACAAACTTTGGCTTCCATGTCGCTTAAAGAACTTGGAAAGGGTCTTGGTGGACTGGCTGGACTTCTACTAGAGTTATCAATCGCTCTGAAAATGATGAGTGGTTCATTTGGAGGAGCTGCTTCGGTTGCGGCGGTCGGTGTCGCATTGAACTTACTTATTCCACCAATCAAAATGTTTGCAAGTATGAATGGTGAAAGTATAGGTAAGTCACTAATTGCAGTTGGTTCTGCTTTAGCAATAATGGCTGTAGGTCTTAGAGCTATGCAAGGAACCTTGAGTGGTGCTGCTGCAATGGTAGTAGCTGCTGCTGCATTTAATTTGCTAGCAATGAGCGTTTCCGTAATTTCTGGTGTCTCTTGGGAAGGAATTATAAAATCGATTGTTACACTTTCTGCCACTCTATTATTACTTGGGGTTGCGGCAAAAGTAATAGCTCCGATGTCAATGTCTCTAATAATCTTATCTGGGACTATAGCAGTATTCGGTGCTGCATTAGGAGTGTTAGGAACTGGTGTTTCTTTAATGGCTGTAGCCTTCAATGAGTTTGGTGATGCAGTTATTTCCAAGGCTAAAGATGTATTGAAGGCGATTATCGAATTAGGTCCGCCTCTAATCGAGGTAGGTAAGACTATAGTTCTAGGCATCTGCGATGTACTTCTTTCTGCCCTTCCAAAAATTACAGAAATAATTATTGAGTTAGTGAAGTCCGTCATCAAAATTATCGTAACCTTAGCACCAGATATTGCAGAAGGCATTGTGAAAGTTATCGATGAGGTTCTCAAGACGCTGGTAAAATATGCGCCTTCGATCTGTGACTCGATTATGGATTTCATCGTAATCGTTTTGCATTCTTTATCAACTCATATTCCGCAGATAGTTAAAGAGGTCTCTAATATCTTAGGAGAAATCTTTGGGGCTATTATGGATCAGCTAGGTAAATTTGGAACTAAAAATATAGAACAGTTTCTAACTAATGTAGGTTTCCTAGCTGCAATAACTGCTGCCTTAGCGGCGGTAGGTCCGTTAGTTCCAGCTGCAATGGTAAGCGTTCTTAAGCTATCACTTCTTGTTGGTGAACTCGGCTTAGTTTTAGCGGCATTTGGAGCTATTAACCAGATCCCTGGTGTTCAAAATATGATTGCTGATGGTGGCAATCTACTTCAAACTATCGGAACCGGTATTGGACAATTTGTTGGTGGTATTGTTGGTGGATTTGCTAAAGGTATGTTCGATCAGTTACCAGCGATTGGTAAGGATCTATCTGATTTTATCAAGAACTTAGAACCATTCATGAACGCTTCTGGTAGTATCGATCCTAACCTATGTACTTCCATTGAAACTCTCGTAAAAGCAGTAACTATGCTTACCGAAAGAAATATCATGGAAGGATTGACTAACTGGTTTACTGGAGGACAATCGATCGATAAATTTGGAAGCGATCTCGTTTCAATTGGTACTTATCTCAAATTATATTCTGATCAGGTATCTGGAATTGACACTGAAACGATAGCTCGATCATCGACCGCATTAAACCAGTTGATGACCGGAATGGGTTCGTTACCTACTACCGGAGGGGTTTTAGGGTGGTTCAATGGAGAGACTGACGTTCAGGCATTCGGAGAAAATCTTGTTAAGTTTGGACATAGTCTTAAAGCATATGCTGAATCTGTTGCAGGACTTGATGCTGAAGTAGTAGTAAACTCGGCAAACGCTGCCCAGACAATGGTTCAGTTAGCGACGGAAGTACCGAATTCAGGCGGTGTTGTTGGATGGTTCATGGGCGAAAACGACATGGGCTCATTCGGCGATAATCTAGTTAGATTTGGTACTGCTATGAAATCATATGCCGATTCAGTAACTGGCATCGACCCTAATGTAGTTATTAATTCGGCAAATGCTGCTCGGGCAATAGTTGAACTTTCGAACAATCTGCCTAATAGCGGTGGAGTAGCTGGATGGTTTATGGGCGAAAATGATATGGGTACTTTCGGTGATCAGCTTGTTAAGTTTGGATCTGCTATATCATCTTATTCTGCTCAAGTTGCAGGAATCGATTTAGGAGCAATGTCTTCTGCCACCAATGAATTTAAGAGGTTAGTGGACTTAGCCACCGGATGTGTAAGTATTGATTTCAGCGGAATGAATAATTTCTCTATAAGCCTTCAAAGTTTAGCAAATACTGGAATCTCAAACTTCATTGCTGCATTTGCTGACGCACAATCTAGAGTTAGGGAAGCCGGTGGTAGATTACTTACAGAGACTGTAGAAGGTTTTAGAAGTAGACTTAGCAAACTAGCTGACGCAGGTAGGGAAGCTGGTAAAAAGGTTGTAGATGCAATCAATAATAGTAAGTCAAAATTTAGATCGGCTGGTCAAAATGTTACGACTGCTATCGCTGATGGAATGAAGAGTAATTCATCAAGAGTTACTAGTGCCGCCAGAAGCCTCTTAAATTCTATTAGAGGTCAGTTTAACGGTTCTAGCACTTTGCTATATAGTGCAGGAGCCAATATTGCTCAGGGATTAGCGAGCGGAATTAACGCCAATGCATGGAGAGCTATTAGTGCTGCCAGAAGTATGGCGAATGCTGTAGCTGAAGCATCTAGAAAAGCTCTTGTTATCAGATCTCCATCAAGAGTATTTTTCAAGTTTGGTAGATTTATTGACCAGGGTTTGGAAAATGGTATTAACACTTATATTCCAAATGTGGTTGAAGCTTCTGAAAATCTTGCCAGGAAGACGATTGCAGCCGTTGATAAGGCTATATCTACTACTAATAATCTGATAGAAGATAATAATGGTCTAATACCGACGATTACTCCAGTAGTAGACTTATCTGAAGTTACTTCTGCTGCTGGAAAATTATCAACTTTGTTTGATAAAGAGCCAGAATTGACCGCTCGACTTTCAAGTATCGCAAATGGAGTTTCAAATAAAGAAGATAAAACACTAAACATTACAGTAGATAATACTGATGTTGTCGAATCTATTAACGAGTTGCAGAACGAATTTGCGGAACTTAAATCTTCTTTTA
This sequence comes from Ileibacterium valens, assembly GCF_001945525.1. GTDB lineage: Bacteria > Bacillota_I > Bacilli_A > Erysipelotrichales > Erysipelotrichaceae > Ileibacterium > Ileibacterium valens. The sequence continues at coordinate 14,964 of NZ_MPJW01000088.1, read as the reverse complement.
CTAATATGAGAGTATATCTTGATTCTGGTGCTCTAGTTGGTCAGTTAATAGATAAAATTGATACTCAACTTGGTTCAAAGCAAACACTTAAGTTGAGGGGAGTTTAAGGGTTTTATGGCGATCTTATCGAGTAAGCAGATCAGACTAAATCCATATTTCAATATCAACGATAAGAGTAGAATTCCGCATTCAATCACTTTTGGTAAGAGAAATACATGGGATCATTGGGGTATTGTACCAACCTCTCTTCCTGTTATTTCTCCTCCTGGTATTGATATTAGGTCTGATCCAAATTCTTTGAAAAATGGTTCAATCATCGGTGGCGATATCATCGCTCCATATACGACCCTCCAGAACAGAGAAGGTGATATAGAGTTTATAGTTGTAGATCAGAGATGGAACTGGGCTGAACTTTACTCTGAAATCATGAGTCACCTTCACGGATTCAAAATGAAAGCTATTTTAGAAGACGATCCTGAGTATTTCTATCAGGGTCGTTTTTCTGTTTCTGGATGGGACAGTTCTAATGATGATTATTCACGAATAACAATTTCGTATAACCTAGATGCATATAAATATTTAATAACTGATCCAACGATAAAGGAGATTTGATATGGCTATCTTGTCTAGTAAACAAATCAAGCTGGATCCATATTTTAACTTTAATGACAAGAATAGGATCATTCATTCAATCACTTTTGGTAAGAGAAATACATGGGATCATTGGCATTTAGCACCAGAAACAAGACCTGTTATCGAGCCACCAAATGTTAAACGGCGTGAAGTATCTGTGCCGGGAAGAAATGCAGCTTTGGATTTAACCGACTCAATCATGGGATTTCCTAGATATGAGAATAGAACCGGGAAATTAAACTTCATAGTCTTGCATGATTATGAACCAAATGTGTTCGAGTTAATTAGAAAAATTGGATCCTATTTGCATGGTAGAGAAATGACTATGCGGCTTGAAGATGATTGGAGATATTTTTATAAAGGTATTTTTTGGGTCGAATCAGTAAGTCCTACTAAAGACTACTCAAAAATCACTATTGGTTACGAAGTAGAACCGTTTAAGTGGAGTATCTATACTACAGACGATCGAGATTGGGAATGGGACCCGTTTAATTTCAGAACTGGTATTGTTCCACTCAATCTCAAAGATGTAAGAGTGGTGTCGACGAGTCCTACAACCTTATCAATTCCACCTGAAGTATCTGGAGTTATGCAGGAAACATATCCAAAGATTACTGTAACTTCTTCAGCAAAAGAAGGAGTGGATTGTGAAGTTAACGTTGGCGGAATTCGAACTCACACTCAACATCTCGACGAAGGAGAGAACCGATTAAGAACAAACTTGATTGGAAACTCAACAATAAAACTGTCAGTTAAATCAGGGGATGCTGCTGTAGACATATTCTTTAGGAGAGGGGTGTTGTAAATGTATTTGATTAAAGCTGACGATTTAATTATCTATGACGATACAATACCTTTTAACGATAAAGAAATTGACGTTATAGATGCGAAATTGACTTTACAGGAGAGTGCTGCTGGTCAACTTGATCTAACACTCCCACCATCAAACTGTGGTTACAATACAATTCAGAGACTAACCACAACCATCAAAGTCTACAAGTATGAAAAACTGATATGGACTGGCAGAGTTTTGTCTGAATCTATTGATTTCTTCGGTAACAGATCTCTTACTGTTGAAGGAGCATTAGCATTTTTAAACGATACCGTCCAACCGCAGGATGAATTCCATAACATGACAGTATTGGCTTTTCTGAATCATTTGATTGAAGTCCACAACAAGAGATCAGAAAGAAAATTCAAAATGGGTTCCTGTACTGTCGAAGATGCGAACGATTCAATCTATCGATTTACAAACTACGAAACAACAATCGAAGCGATTAACGAAAAACTTCTTAAAAGACTTAATGGTCTGATTAGAGTTCGTTATGTTGACAATGATCCGACTCCAGTGATCGATTATCTTAAAGATCAACCAAGAGTTAATTCCCAGGTTATCCAATTTGGAGAGAACCTTCTGGACTTTACCAAGAACTGGGATATGAGTGACTTCTGTACAGTTGTTTTACCTTTAGGAGCTGAAGAAGAGCAGGATGAAGATTTCGATTATGAGTATGACGAAAACGGTAATCCTATTTATGACTCTGAAAACAATACAACCCCTGGAAGTAACAATTACCATAACGAGTCTTTAAGAAAACATATTACTGTAGCTCCTGTTAATAACAATTCTATATTTGTTCCTAACAATACGATGGTAGCTAAATACGGTTGGATCGAGAGAGTTATTGAGTTTAATGATGTCCATGTTCCAGAGAATTTATTGAAGTATGCTCAGGATTATTTAAAAGATATTCAGTTTGATGCAATGGAACTTGAACTTCAGGCTGTTGATCTGAATTACTACAATCTCGATGCTGAATCAATAGAAATCAGTGACTCTATTCGAGTCGTTTCAGAGCCTCATGGATTAGATAGAAGATTTCCTGTAAAGAAGCTGTCTATTCCTTTAATGAAGCCTGAGAATACGACTTTCACACTTGGTGATTCGAACACAACATCTCTAACTTCGATTAATACCGACATTAACGAAGATGTTTATAACAGGATTGATGGTTTGCCAAGTAAGTATTCTGTTCTTGAATTAGCCAGGAAGAACGCAACAGCTTTGCTTAACATGGCTGGCAACGACGGCTTTCTGGTTTTAAGAAAGAACGAAGTCTTAGTAATGGATGAGCCCAAAATCGAGAATGCCAGAAATATTTGGCGTTGGAACATGAATGGTTTTGCTCATTCATCAAACGGTTATAGAGGTCCTTTTGATACTGCTATTACTATGGATGGTTGGATCATGGGTGAGCATATCGCTGCTAATAGCATTCATGCTCAACAGATTGATGTAAACTACACTACCACTCAGGAAAAGAAATGGCAGGATGAGTTATCTGATAACTATTGGACTAATACAACAGTCCAGTCGAAAATTCAAAATGCGGCTGATAACATTCTACTTTCAGTCGAAGAATCTGCCGGTGGGAACGACAATCTACTAAAGAACACTCGAAACCCACAAGATTCTACAGATCTGCATTCAGCATTTTCAGGGATTGAATACAATGACGGATACAAGGAAAACTGCTTCTGTATTGGAGCTGCTGGAACAACGAATGCAACATTATATTCTTCTGAGATGCTGTTAAAACCTGGTCTTACGTATACATTTTCAACAGATATTTCCAAGAACTTCAATGAAGCAGGAACCCTGATAGTCAACTTAGGATATTTCGAAACGAAAGCCGATGCAGATGGAAACAAGAATGCAAAGCGCCTCGTTGGTAAGAACATTACATTGGCAACTGGTCAGGATAGAAAACGATATGATTGCTCTTTTGCTACTCCAGCAAAGATCTATAAAGGATGGCTCCAGATTGGATTAGATACCAGTGTAACCAGCCGGAAAGTATATTTAAATCGATTAAAGTTTGAAGAAGGTGGAAAGAACACTTACTACACTCCGAATACTTGCGAACTGGTTACGAGGTCCTCACTTAAGTTAACTTCAGATTCTCTTAAAGCCGAAGTATCAAAGAAAATTGGACCAAACGAAATTATCAGCGCAATCAACATATCTCCAGAAACAATCGCTATTAAGTCTGGAAAAATTAAGCTTGAAGGTATTGTAACTGCGAATAAGAACTTCAGAATTTCAGAAGCAGGATCCTGCATTATCAAATCCTTAGTTGTTCATACGGGTATGGAGATTTACCCAAACAACAATTCTGGAGGAAATGTTTCGTATATCGATTTTCATTCAACCAGTAGCAGTGGAGACTTCAGTAACCGTTTAGCTTCAAAGAATGGAAACTTTGTCCTCTATAATAAGGGTTATGCTGGAGGGGTTGTGGATTTGGGAGTTCTTAAATACAACTCACTGCAACGTAAATCAGATAGAAGACTTAAGACAGACATTAAGGAACTTGATTTGGAGAAGTCGCTTTACCTAGTTCAGAACCTGATTCCGTATCAATTCAAAATGACGACAAAAGGTGACGATCAACTACACCACGGATTCATTTATCAGGAAGCAGTTGAGTTAGTAGATGACAAAGACTGGGCATTTTTACAGGAATTTGAGGATGAAGATCTAGGAAAAACAACTTTTGGAGCACTGGATTACGAAGAAGTTATTCCTGATTTACTTAATGTATGTAAATTCCAGCAAAAACAAATTAAAGATTTACAAGAAAGAGTTGAGAAATTAGAAGCTCTAGAAAGGAGATAAAGATGGCGGATATCTCAAAAGAGATACGTGATTTTAAGCAGGCTATTTATGGAGAAGAAGTTCGTGGATCAATGGTCACAATGGCTGAAAAGCTAAACAAAGAAATTAGTACAGCAGATCAGCATCAGGGATCACTAGAAACTCTGAACGAACAGGCTGCTAAAAATATTAAAGAACTGGAAAAGCTGACTGAAGACACTGAAGCTGGTTTTGGACGATTAGGCAATGTTGAAAAAACGCTTACTGAAATAGACAATAAAGTGATTTCAGCTCAGAACAGTATTAAGCAGAATTCAGACCAACTTGCTCTAAAAGCCAGTAAAACAGAGTTGTCTAGTGCCCTTGACGATGCTGTTCGAAATGCTAAAAGTTATTCAGATTCAAAATACGATTCGAGTGTTGATTATATAGACTCACAATTGACAGTAGCTTCGAATCAGATCACCAGTAAAATCACTGGAGTTCAGAAAGAACTTTCGAATATTTCAGTGGGAGGAACAAACCTTGTTCGTGGATCTCGTGATTTCAGAGTTGATACAAACTGTATTTCAGGATTTAAAGAACCGACTTCATGGACAAAATCTGTAGACAGTGAAAACTTTACAGAAGCTACGTTAAGCGCAACAGGTCTTACGAGTAATCGATATACTTCTTTCTACAGTAACTATTTTCCAATCACTAAAGAACCATTAGTTGTTTCAGTCATGGTTAAAGTCAAGGATCTTTCAAAATGGGATGGAAGGTCCTTTTTAATGTTTGAGACGTTTAACGAAAAGAATGATACAAGATTAGATTACGTTGAAGTTGACTTTGAGAATGATCACGGAAACAATCCAAAGGTTACTGCAAATCAATGGGTTAAATTCGTTTGGAAGAAACCAGAAGTTAATGGTAAGTTTGGACGGATTAGATTAATGCTTCAACGGAATGGTGAGATCTCTTTCAAGAAACTTAAGGTTGAATACGGATCAATTCCTACTGACTGGTCTCCAGCTCCAGAAGATATTGATGTAGATTTGGGTACTATCAATGGAAGACTGGTAACCACAGAAACTTCAATCAATCAAAATAAAGAACAAATTGCTTTGCGCGCTACTAAAACTGAAGTGACGAATGCTGTTAAGACGGCTAAGGATTATGCAGATACTCAATATTCGAATTCAAAGATTTATACGGATGCTCAGTTGAATATTGCTTCAGATCAGATTACTTCGAGTGTTGTTGAAGTTCGTGAGACGGTTGATGGTCTTACTGTTGGAGGTACTAACTTATCCAAGAAAACTGATTTCGGTAAAAGATATTCTCAGGGAAATATTTATGCCGGTAACGCAAACACCATCACAGTTAACGACTATGAGCTCTCCTGCAAAGCTAACCCTTCAGATTTGGTTGGATTTATCGCCAATATTCCATCTGGTCATAACGTTCTGACTGTTTCAGGGTTTTCTGATTTACAGGATGTTATGTATCTATGGTCGATTAAGAATAAATCGAACACGACAGTTGTAACCCAGCCACCTGCTCCGACTAGTATTGCGGGAACCGTTGTACTAGATGAAAGTGGCTATACTCCTGAAGCAGACTTTACTCCAGCAGGTTCGGATTCAACTGATGTTGCTCCAGCTGACTTTAGGTATAACTCAACAGCATCTAATGATTCGGATTATTTCGAATTCCAGATCGAATACGATCATCCTGACGCTGCGGTTCTTAATCTTGGTCTTGGCGATTATCCTTATGCAAATCCATATAAGCTCTGGAATGTACAGATCGAAGTAGGAAATCTAGCTACTGCCTGGTCTCCATCCCCTGAGGATGTGGAAGGTGATGTAAGTGGTTTAAAAGGAAGAGTCACCACAGCTGAAACAAACATTACTCAAAATGCAAATCAAATCGCTCTAAAAGCGAATAAAACCGATGTTGACAATGCAATTAGAACCGCAAAAGCAGATATTCAAGTCACAACTGATGGCATTAAACAGACAGTTGAATCGCACTACTCAGAACTTAGCGATGAGATCAGAAGTTCTTACAGTTTCCCTTTAGACATTACGTCTGTCATGGATGGGGACAATACTGTTCTTACAGCAAATGTATTTCAAGGATCGAAGAAGCTGACAGATCCTCAGATCTATGCACTAGGCTGTCTTAACTGGTATAAGAACGGAACGAAAATCGGTACTGGAAAAACGCTAACCCGAAAGGTAGATGACACAGAAGAGATTAGTTGTTGTCTTGAAAGCGGGGGGGTGGTCTAATGGAATTAATTAAACTAGTAGACGGCTCCTATGGTATAAAAGGAAGGAATTTACTAAAAAAATCGTATCCGCTAATTTTAGAAAACTGGGTAAGCCAAAGTTCGCCAGCTTCTACGATAGATGCAAATGTTCTATATGAAGGTAAACCGACTGTAAAAACATATCTTGGTGCAGGTCTTATATATTGTCATAGAGGTATTAATGCTAATGATCCAAGCAAATGGATTCCAATGATTGTTGGCCAAACCTACACATACTCGATGTGTATCAAGGTGACAGATACAGTTACTCACAATAATATATTACCTTTGCATTTCCATTTCGCTAATCCCGGAGATACTTCATACGTTAATCCGAATAATATAAAGATTTCTGGGACTATGAAGATTGGAGAATGGTCGATTATAAGTTCAACATTCAAATCTTCAAAAGAATATATGCGGCCTATCATTTTTACAGCCCAGAATCCGGCAACTCCCGTTAACATTGCTTGGATTAAACTCGAATATGGAGACACAAGGACTGAACCGAGTGCAGCACCAGAAGATGTGGGTGATGTGATTAACGAGGATATTAAATATGGAATTCTTGATAATGGATCACTATTTGTAAAAGGAAGAAACTTAGCTTTAAACTCATCACCAAATAAAGTAGATAGCAACGACTATCAATTTTTGGTTATAAGATTAGCTTCATTACCGGAGCACGGTCAGGATTTCACTATTCAGATATGGGGTAAATTATCTCCGGAAATGACAGCATTCAGAGCTTATTGTCATAGTGGTAATGGAAATTTAGTACCGGGGGATTTTGTAAAAACCGATTACGGTTATATCTGTAAAGGAACATGGAAAAGTAAATATACTGACACAAACGGTCTTCATGAATATGACGATCCATATTTGTATGTTTATCAACTTTATTTAGATCAACTTACATCGAATACAAAATCATCGATTGAAAAAGTAATGGTCACATTTGGACACGATGAGTATGCTTATTCTCCAGCGCCAGAAGACATGGAAGGGGTGAGTTGATGGATTGGGCGAAATTAAAATTAACGGCGGATGACTTTGAAATAGGCAGTGTAAACGAGTCTAACGACAATCTGACCTATGAATCTCAAAAAATCAGAAAAGACTCACGGCTTAGAGTAAAAGATTTAATTCCCGTTTCTAAGGCTGTTCATATACCTATCAAAAGTGGGTATGAATACTTTTTTACCACTTTTGATGAAAATAAAAGATACTTAGGGAATAATCTTCAAGTCGTACGTCCGTGGGGTTCGATAGTGGAAACGATCAAATTAGACCCACGAGTCTGTTATATTGCATTACTTGTTAGAAGCACACCGGTCGAAAAAATATATCCTTCTAATGTTTCAGAAGCTTTACCCGGCTATATTTGGACAGCGGGACAACCAGAGTTTGGAAAACTCAAAGATGGATCGGTTTATACAAAAGGAAGAAATCTACTCACAGGAACGTCGAACGTATTTGCAGAAGGGTTAAACGTGCAATCTGAAAATTCCTTTCGGTGGGTAGATGGATCTAAAGACATGATCAGAGGACAACAGATAACCGTATCCGCTCAATTTGATGTAGATAGCATTGTCTATGACACTGATGAATTATATCACCGAACGTTGGTAGAACCGGGAATCATGTTTAAAAACGGAACGACTAAATGGTGTACTGTTGTACATACCTCTAGCGATCCATCAACCTATCACGGACGGATTTATGGAACCTTTTCAATCCCAGATGAAGAAATTGAACAATTTAGACAGTTGCATGTTTATGTCCAAAACGTGAAAAGCGGAAAAGCTAAAATCTCAAAACCTATGGTTACTCTTGGTGACGAACACTATCCATGGAGTTCTGCGCCAGAAGATGTAGATAACCCAACGGAGGCAGTGTGATGAATCAAGATATGTTTGGGACTCTTCCTGACGGGAGTTTATATACAAAGAGGCGAAATCTGTGGACTCGACCGTCTCAGAATGTAGTGACTTATGAAGGGCACGAGTGTGAAAAGATAACTTGCGGGCTTAAACAGACAAAATACTATCTAAGGCAAGAGTTATTTCCACTTGTCGGAAGTGTGGGAAGAGAAACACATTTTACCGTGTCTTTTGACTATATTTACATAGAGCGTCAAAGAGGCACAACCAATCCAATGTCAGAGACGTATCCGAGTGGTTATACAACAAACCCTCTCGAATCCAAATATTGGTTTGGTCATATTCCTAAATCAGGAAATATAATGCTCATCAATGGCGAAATTTGGCGGCACCATAAATACACCTTTGCTTTTGACGTTGACAAAGGCAAGGCGGTTACCCTTCCGATTGTTCCCGCCTATTTAAGAGATGTAGACGCAGATCTCTATATCAGAAACATCATGGTGACTTACGGAGATGAAGATTATCCATACACTCCAGCTCCTGAAATTGATCCGACGGTGGTGTTTGATGAGAATCTTTTTCCATATACGATCCCTAATGCTGAGAATTTCTCAAAAATAGAATCAAGTGGTCCAGTGGAATATTCAAAAATAGAAGATAATTCATTTTGCTTTAAAGTAGCGGCAGACGCTAGTAAAACAGGATATATTTATCCAACTGATGGTTTAGATGTTCTGCAAACTGCCGAAAAGTTAATTCCAAATCAGGTTTATACATATCAATATGATGTTTGGACAAGCGTCGATCACTCAACAGATAGAGGTCTACTGTCTCACATGCAATGCAGAAAAGATGCAAAAGATTTACACTGTGAAGAATATATTTCAATTACTCCATCTACTGTAAAAGCAGACACTTGGACACATGTGACAGTTAAATTTAAGACTTCATACCCAACCAATATGAGAGTATTCCATCTATCCGCTACTAAGAATGCCGTGATTAAGGTCAAAAATCATATGCTAACAATTGGTGAAGAGATTTATCCATATTCTCCTTCTCCTCAAGAATTAGCGAGGTAACCTAAATGGCTATATTAGCAAGCCGCACCATAGCTATAGACTCTTATGGAAAGCAGATCACTTCTCTAAAATCCAGTATCGAGACATTACCAGGACAAATACTAAGTACTGTTTCAGCTGAATATATTACAGGTGAAACGTTGACATCGTACAATTTCCAGACAGTCGATTCCTTCAATCAGGTTATCAAAGAGGCGGTCACAAATCTTAACGGAACGATTGAAGATAAAACGAAGTATATGCGTTTTACCAATAAGGGTCTTGAAATTGGCGAAGTGAATGCTCCAATCAAACTGTTGATGAAAAATGACAGAATTGCTTTCGTTACTTCTGATAACTCCGAACCGATGTGGATCACCGCAAACATGATTCATATCAACGAACTCGAAGTCAAAGAGAAATTCAAATTTGGCGGCATGACGGTAACGATTAACTCTCAGGGAATCGGAGTTATTCGATAGAAAGGAGGTAATATGGCTTATTGGTTTGGTACGACGAATACAAGATATTCACTCGATGAAGGAATTACATTCGGCGCAGGAAACAGTCCAACGAATTATAAATGGGTTGTTCGTGCGTGGTTTGATGGCGGTCGATATTTAGAGTTAGCAAGAGACTGACCCGGAAACGCAAACACAACTGTTCCACTAAATTGGGGTAGCCAAAAAGGGAATGCGTTAATGCGTATTATGGGTAACCGTCGAGAAATCACCACATCCAGAATTAACGCTATTATGTACAGTGGTGGAAATTGGTCTGATAATGGTGGAAACCATCAGATTTATACGATGGATTTGCCTAATGTTACTTTTACGATTCCAGACAACGGGAATTACAATCCAAAATTAAGCGCAAGTTTTACTTTATATAATGCTCTAAATGGGCAATGGGTACAAAACAAAACTACCGCTCTTATAACCTCAACCGCCGAAGCGGCTCCGGGTACATCTATTGAAGGGGTTGCAAATACATTTTTAGCTGATGGAGATGTCTGGTGGGGTGAATCTGTAACGAAAACCACTCCTATCACTAAAGCTGGAACATTTCAGATTAAAACAGAAACTCAGGATACTCGTAAACTAAGAAAAGAAATTTTTACAACCATTAATGTATTACCCTACCATTCGCCAAGAATAAACACATTCACACTTCAAAGATGTAATTCTTCTGGAGCTTTGGATGCTAACGGCACTTATGCGAAAGTTACGTATAACTATGAAGTTAAAAACATCTCAGGAAACACAGCTACAGCTGTCTTTCAGTATTTAAATGGGTCAACATGGACAACTCTTAAAACCTTCACTGCCTTTACTGGCAATTCGTCTTTTGTGACGGGAAATATCTGTCCAACAAACACGGAAACTCAATTCAGAGTTATACTTACTGATAAATTCGAGTCTGTAACTCATACCGGAAGTATTACCCCTGCAAGAGCTTGGATGGGATTTTCTCAGCAAGGTGATGCTATGGTTTGCGGTCGTGAATACAACCAAGCTACCGATGCGGGAAAAACGATTACCGCAAGACCTTTTGTGGCTGAAAGTCATGCTTATTTTGATAAAAAACTCATTTTTAATACCGCTGAAGCTATTAAATCTCTTGTTGATCGATTATATCCCATTGGAATCAGTCTTCCTTTTAAAGAAGGTGTAAATCCAAATACTATATGGCCTGGAACAACTTGGCAAGAGATGGCCAACGTTATCGAGTCGACAGTACAGAGCGGAAAGTGCATCAACGTTTATGGAGCAAATATGGAAAACCAGAGTCCAATAGTTATTTATGATATGGATGGAACATATGCATCAAAATGGAGATTTTATTTAGCCCCACTTAACGAAACCGGACGGAGTGTTAAAACCCCATGGTGGCTTAGAACAGGGTAAGGAGAAATTATGATTATTTTCGTAGGATTAGATGAAGACAGGAATATTAATGCTTTATCAACATTCAAAACTGACAAGACACCAATTGAATTAGATAACCAGGCCGTTGAGATTCTTGCTGATCTTGACGGCTTTTATATTTCTGGAGATAAACTCATGTATTCAGTGGAACTTTCAGAATCTAAAAAATTGGCTGAGAAAGAAAAGAAGGCTAAAGAAGAAGCTGAAATTACTCTTGAATATCTGAAAAATAAGGAAGTTTTAGATTCGTTAGATGATGAAGCGGCTCTTATGGTAGTTGCTCTATATCCTAAATGGCAAGCTGATATTTCACTTAAAGCGGGTGAAAGAATCAGACATAAAGATGTTTTGTATAGAGTCTTAACCGCACATATTACTCAGGAAACTTGGACTCCAGATCAGGCACCATCCTTATTTTCTAAAATTTTAATCGAGGATCCAACTGTTATTCCTGAGTGGGAACAGCCTGATTCAACCAATGGGTATTCTATTGGTGATCAGGTTACCCATAATGGTAAAACTTATAAATCTTTGGTAGACAATAACGTTTGGGAACCTGGAGTTACTGGAACTGAAACTTTATGGGAAGAAATTTAAAGAGAAAAGGGAAAGATATTTATGATCAACTGGAAAGTTAGACTAAAAAACAAGCAATTCTGGACTGCACTAATTCCTATGGTATTTTTATTAGTCCAGCAGATTCTTAAAGTTTTTGGCATTGAATATGACGGTACCGATATGGCTAATGCACTTGTAGCTATTATTGGTACCCTTTTTGCTATTTTGGCTTTATCTGGTATTGTAGCCGATCCGACCACAAAAGGATTCGGAGATTCTGAACAGGCTTTGACATATGAACAGCCTAAGCAGAAAGGTGCGTAGTGGATCAGATCGTAACGGAAATTCTATTTTTCGGAAGCCTTTGTACAGCAATTGCTGCGATCTGGACTTTAGTTGTAAAAATGATCAAACCTTTTAAAGATCTCGAAAACAGGGTTAAGACGATAGAAGAAACCGTTAATACCAACAAAGATAAACTCATCAATGATAATGAACGTCTTGTTAATCAAGAGATGGTTAACCAAATGCTGCTAAAAGGTGTTAACACATTAATCCAGCATGAGCTTACAGCAAACCATACTGAAGATATGAAAGTTTGTTCAAAAGAAATTGAAGATTTAATTTATTCAAAGGGCGGGTCGTTATGATTCGCTCTTTTTCTTATCTTAGAACTGATCGTAAATGGAGGACAAAACAATGACTAAATTTGATACCTTCTATAATTACTCTAAAGGTAAAGCCTGGGATAAATATGGAAAAAGTTGGAATGTGGCTTATGCTACAGGTGGAGATTGTAACTTTGCCGGACAGTGTGTATCACTCGTAAAGACATATCTTCTATATTTATATGGTAACAAAGTTAAGGACTCGTACGGAGATGCTAAAGACTATTGGTATGGACGTAAATATAATGGGATTTTGGATCTTTTCAACGAAGCCAGTGATTTAAAGAATGGAGATATTGTTGTAAGCACTGGGTCTGATGCTAGATATGGACATATTTTTATCTACAAAGACGGTCAGGCATTTACTCAAAACTGCTGTAATAATCCTAAAGCATCTATGTATCCACTATCATGGCAGGGAACGATTACAGGCATTCTCAGACCTAAAGTATTAATTTCAAATTTCGATCTTATTCCCGAACATAGAATCGCAAAGGTTAAACCGGATCATGAAATAAATATTCGAGTAGACAACCCAGTTGGAAGAATCGTAAGAACTGCAAAAACAGGAACCGAAATTGAATATACTGAAAAATGTGTTTGCTATGGACATCGTTATATTTCATGGATTGAAAACGGCAAACGATTATTTATGGCTGTAACTCCAACCGAAAAGCAGAAAGATCATTGGGTGGATATTTCTTCGGTTAAATCTAAATTCAAAGGTGTAGATATTTCTAACTATCAGCCAAACTTCGATTTTGTTAAAGCTAAAAAAGATATTGATTTCGCCATCCTTAGATGTGGGTTTGCTACCACTGAAGATCTAAGTTTCATGAGACATATTAAAGAAGCAAAGAAAGCTGGAGTGGATATCCGTGCTATATATTTATTTACTTATGCTTTAAACATGAATGAAGTATTAGCTGAAGCTGATTTTGCAGTCGAATGTGCTAAGAAAGCGGGTCTTCCAAAGAGTACTGTTATTTTCTTTGATATGGAAGGAGCCAGTATTGAATACGCCAAAAAACAGGGAATTAATCTTACATCTTCTGATGTTCAGAAATTTACTAGAGCCTTTATGGATCGAGTAAAGTCTCATGGCTATAAGACTGGATATTATACAAATCTTGACTGGTCAAAGAACAAGTACAATGGTTTTAAGAAGAAATCGGATGAGTTATTCTGGTTTGCAAGGTATAACGCCAATCCAGAACTTACTTATGATGTGCTTCAATATACGAGCAGCGGATCTGTTAACGGAAATCCAGGACCACTTGACATGAACTATTGGGTTACATCAAAACCTTCTAAACCGGCTGAAAAACCTAAAGAAGTATGGGATAAGAATGCTATTGTAAAGGTCGGTTCAACGGTTAAATCCACAAGCTGTTCTATTGCTGTGGTTCCTGGAACAAATTCGGCGTTTAGAAACAATTGTGTTTATATTCCAGCCTTAGGAGGTCTTGTACCTTTAGAAGATGTAACAGAAGCGGCAGATACAAGAGATGGAAAGAATGATGATGTAATTTCTACTCTTGCAAGTCGAGTATATTTAAACCCGTCAAAAGTTACAGCTGTTAACGCACAATTAAATCTTTGTATGGTTAATGGCTATTGGGTTAATGCAGAACCTCTGATGGTTAAAAAGTAAGTTTTATTATGTGAGATCATGATATATTCTTTTCGAAGAATTATCGTGGTCTCTCTTTTTATTTAAAGGAGAATAAACCATGACTTTATTAGAAGCTATAGAACTATATTTAGAAACCAAAGGAAATTTAAAGCCAAGTTCTTTAAGAGAATATCATCATTTACCTGTAATTCCCAAGCTTTTTCTACCTAGAAATTCTATCTAATTTCTAACTGCTTTAATTACGCTTTATGTATAGCTTTTTTCGAGCTAAAACCACCCATATACTCCTAAAAAGATTTATTCTATAGGTAGAAATAATTCTACCGAGGTGAATCGTTATGTATCTCTGCTATGACAGAAAAAATGGGGTTGAATATGGGAAAGTCTGCTGTTCACACTGGGTGGACGGTAAAGACCGAAAGACTTACATCAATCTTGGTCGTGTAATCGACAAACAGAATCATATTTTCAAAAACCGTAAGCGAGGACTGTTTCGCTATGATCCAGAACAGGATCTATATTTTGATGTGGATGAAAGCAAGTATTCATCCAGTCCTGTAACCCATTCACCATCTTTGATTCTTAGCTTTGGAGATGTCTGGTTTCTTAACGAATATCTGAAATCAACCGGACTCCT
>NZ_MPJW01000206.1 GCF_001945525.1 Ileibacterium valens | reverse complement strand
ATACAATCGGAGGTCACATGACAAGAATAATCAAAATCGGAATGGATGTCCACAAGGACAGTTTCACCCTGTGCGCTATGGAGCCCAAATTCGGTGGCAAAGATACTGTCTTCTCCACCATTAAAACCGGACCGCATGCAGATCTGGTGGTCGACTATATCGATCACATCAGAGAAAAAATGCAGGATGACGATCTTGATATCGAATGTGGATATGAAGCTGGATGCCTGGGATATGTCCTCTATGCAGAACTGAAAGCAAGAGGTGTGAAGTGCACCATTCTGGCTCCTACTACGATGATGGCCCCTCAGGGCAAAAGGGTAAAAACGGATGCCAGAGACGCCTTGATGATCGCTCAGTGCTTAAGCTATGGCGGTTATAAAGCCGTTCATATTCCTACTGATCAGGATGCCGCAGTGTCCGGGTTTCTGAGAATGAGAGATGATCACAAAGCGGCTCTGAAAAAAATCAAACAGCAGATTCTTTCTTTCGCACTGCGTAATGGTCTGCGCTGTGAAGCGAATAACTGGACCCAGGTCCATCTTCAGTTTCTGAGGTATCAGAAGTGCGATCCGGTGGTTCGGGAAACACTTAACGAGTATCTGCAGACCTATGACTATCTGAACAATCGGATCGATGCGATGAATAAAAGAATTCACGAGTTCTGTCAGGAAAAAGCATACTGTGAAAACGTCAAAAAGCTTCAATGCCTGATTGGAATCAAAGAACACACTGCTCTTGCCCTGATTACTGAAGTAGGAGATTTCACCCGATTTGATAAAGGCAATACCCTGGGTGCCTATCTTGGTCTGACTCCGGGTGAGCAATCCAGCGGCGCAAAAATCGTCCGTACCCGCATCTCAAAAGCCGGTAATGGGCATCTGCGAAAACTTCTGACAGAAAGTGCTCAGGGTATCTGCAAGGGTCAGATTGGATATAAATCCAAAGATCTGAAATCAAGACAGGAAGGAAACTCGAAAGAAGTGATCGCTTATGCAGATCGCGCCAATGAATATATGCGGCGAAAGTATTACAGACTAATACGCAAAGGAAAAAAGCACAATATAGCCGTTACTGCGATTGCGAGAGATCTTTCCTGCTTTGTCTGGGGACTTATGACGGATAACATTT
>NZ_MPJW01000261.1 GCF_001945525.1 Ileibacterium valens | reverse complement strand
ATGTTAGCAACTCAGCCATGAGTCAGGCGGCGATTTCATTGAACTAACCCCCATGGGGGTTAGTTCAATGAAACACCACTTGTTGGAGACTCATTGGTTTCTGATTACTCTCATACAATACGAGGAGGAAGATCATGAGAAATAAATTCATATCATGGCTTGCCATCTTCCTATCCCTTTTTGTGATGAATCAGAGTACGGGTATGGTTCATGCGCACAGCGAATCGCTGGATGTTTCTATTCCTGTCCAGGTGAAAACAGAAGGTGTTCCTGCACCTAAAGGTGAAGTGCTTTTTGTGCTGAGTCTACTGGATGATGCGCCTGCTCCGGCATCGGACCAGATCCGGATAGCAGCAGGAAATAATGGAATCATGCCTGCGATTGCCTTTGAAAGACCAGGCACGTACGCCTATCATCTGCAGGTCAGCGTGGTGGATTCTAAAAGTCTTCCATTGTTGGGATCAGCGATTTTCGAATGGAAATTACTGTCTATAATGAAAAGGTCAATACCGAAGCTGGATCGGCTTCTAAGCTTGGAGCGGTGATTGTTGTCAGTGACTGGAATCAGTCAGCAGACAGACAGCCTAAATCCCCGGTTACTGTTGTTTTAAAGGACAAAGTCTATCCAACAAAAGAACAGAACGCTCATACTGCGGCTAAGGAACTTTCTTCAAGATGGTGGCTTGGTCTGATCTTTGGCGTGGGAATGCTGGTGATGCTTTTTGCCTTTTCCTTTAAAGAGGATAAAAAAGACAGAATTTGACAAAAGATAGAATTTAAGGAAATGTTTGAACAATTGTAATGCCTGAGGCCGGTATCTTTTGATGCCGGTCTTTTTGCGTTTTGATTATTTTTGATTTTGTGGATTTGCTTATGTTACTTATGCTGAAGTGTTTTGCTGGTGGGGTTTTGGCTGCTGCTTGATATATTTTCTGTTTGTTTTGCGTTTTCTGTTTCCTGTTAGTTACTGTTTTTGTTTCTGTTGTTTTTTTTCGAGATTTTCTGCAATGTCGTTAAGTTAAGGAGTGTCTTCCATGCGGAATTCGCTCCTCGTTTTTTTGATTTTTAACACAAGCAGTGGAGTTGCTCCAAAAGTTTATAAATTATCCGAATATAGCACTTGACAGACCG
>NZ_MPJW01000280.1 GCF_001945525.1 Ileibacterium valens | reverse complement strand
CGCCTGTCTGGGCTTTACTGATGAGCTTGTTCAGGAATCTCCTTTATTCAAAGGAAAATACAGACTCATTGGCGTAGACGGATCCAACTTTCCAATCCTGCCCAATCCTGATGAACCTCAGAACTGTATCCCAGGGCATGGTCTGCCTCACTGGGGACTTCACTTTAACGCAGCTTTTGATCTGAACAACCGCTATTACATCAACTATCTGGTCCAGTCTGCTGAAGATAAGAATGAAAACAGCGCTGCTCTGCAGTTCGTAAAGGAATACGATCAGCCCGGTACTCCCATCTGGATCTACGATCGTCTGTTCTTCTCATTCGATCTGGCAACTCAGATTAACGCCGCGCAGCAGAAATTCGTATTTCGAATGAAGGAGCGCAGCTTACATTCTCTGCTTGATGCGGGGCAGACTCTTGATCAGCCGCTGGACCATGAATCCAGCCGGATCCTGATCAGTTCCCAGAAAGCGGCCACAAGAAACAGAGCGGATCTCTACAAATATGTAGTTCGAAATTCAGTAGAGCTGATTACACCTCAAAATCCAACACTGCTTTTTCCATACAGACTGATTATTGTCGAGATCGAAAGCCAGAATGAGTCTGATGGAAAACCGGTAAAAACGATGGAATACCTGCTGACCAATCTGAGTCAGGAAGAGTTTGATGCTGATCAGATCAAGGAACTTTATCATCTTCGATGGAATATTGAAGTGTCCTTTCGAGATCTGAAATACGTACTGCATGGTAAACAGGTTCATTCCCGCAAGCAGAATCAGATTGAGCAGGAAATCGATATGGCCGTCATGGTCTATAACCTCATCAGCGCTATTTCAAAGTGCGCTCTGCCAAAGCAGCCAGGAATGAAGCTGCAGTATAAGACGAACAGAAAAGCACTGTCAGAAATCGTATTGCGGTTCCTGACTGGCAAGGCACTTCAGAAGGAGGTGATATGGACCATCGAAAATGAGGTCGTTCCAATACGAAAAAACAGGCATTTCAGACGAGCAAAAAGTTCAAGCGCTTCAACCTCGCACTGGAAATAGCCTGTTTCCAAGATTAGAAATAATCCCGAAGCGATAACAGAACATTATCGCTGTTTTCAGTATGCCTTAATTTTGAAAAAGAGGCGATAAA
>NZ_MPJW01000113.1 GCF_001945525.1 Ileibacterium valens | reverse complement strand
GTGCGGAAAATCCTCTTTCTTTTCTGCGGCAGAAAGTCAGACAGAATCAAAGGGCTTCTATGGCAGGAAGATGGCTATCTGCTTCTTTACAAGAGGCTGAGCTGCGGCAGATTCAGGTGGCCAAGAGATAAAAATGAGGTTCTTGAACTCAGTGAACAGCAGCTCAGATGGCTGCTTGATGGTCTTTCAATCACTCAGAAAACGAGTATAAAACAGGCATCAAAAAGATCTGAAAATACTTTATATAAAGCATAAACAGACTGTTTTATGGTATAATGTGATGGGTGAATACTATGCCGGAAAACAGCTCTGCAAACACATCTAACATCTCTTCAAATCCGTTTTTTCAGCAGCTTGTGAAGATCAGCCAGCAGCTGGACGACGCTCTCAAGGACAGCCGGAAAAAAGATGAAATTATCCATTCGCTGACCGAACAGGTTGAAGCAGCCAATACAACGATCGCTTCTCTGACTGAGCAGATCACTCTGATGGCGGCTCAGCGCTATGGAAAGAAATCTGAGAAACGCTCGAGTGGCAAGAAGAAGGATGATGACGACGGTAATGATTCTGACTCCACACCTTCTGCCGGATCTGCGTCTGAATCCGATTCTTCCAAAAAGCCAAATACTCATCGTCCGGTTAAGAAAAAACAGACCAGAAAGCCCAAATCGACGCTGAAAGAAATGATTGAACGCATGGGTATTGATGTGGAAAAGGTTGTAAGAGAACTCGATGAGGACAAAAGGTTCTGCGAATACTGTGGTCATGAGCTCATTCCGTTTGGAGAAAAGCATCTGCGTTACGAGCTTAAGGTTGAACTTCCCAGACTCAGAGTCATTGAGTATGTGGGTGTGGCTTACGGCTGCCCTGGCTGTCATGCAAAAGCTGCTGGCAGTGACACTCCGCTCAGTGAATGCGGACTGTCTCCCGTTCAGGCCGAGGCTCCAAAGCCGCTTCTGCCCGGAAGCTGGGCTTCCTCCTCATTTCTTGCCATGGCGATCGCCTTCAAGATTCTCTATCAGATTCCCACCAATCTTCTGATTACGATGTTCAGAGAAATGGGAATGTTCAGCGTTTCTTCAGGAACTCTGTGCAGCTGGATCATTTCAGTTTCGCAGGTTTACTTTGCTCCTCTGTTTGACAGACTCAGACAGATTCTGCTTGC
>NZ_MPJW01000026.1 GCF_001945525.1 Ileibacterium valens | reverse complement strand
CTGTTCCTGTTCTGCGGCAGAAGAGCGGACAGAATCAAAGGCCTTCTTTGGCAGCAGGATGGATTTCTGCTGCTCTATAAACGGTTGGATGACGGCCATTTTCGATGGCCGAGAGACAAAAACGAGGTCAGAGAACTTAGCCCGCAGCAGCTGAGATGGCTGCTTGAGGGGCTCTCTCCAGAGCAGAAAACAACAGTGAAAAGGAGATAGAATAGTGCCGAAAACACTTTAAATAAAGCGATTTCAGTCTGATTTATGGTATAATTTAAACAGGGAAAATTATGTCAGAAATCAATACGAGCAACATCAGCGAGAACCAGTTCTTTCATCAGCTGGTTGAATTGAACAAGGCCATTAACAAGCTGACCATTCAGTATGAGAAGAGCCAGGAAGAGAATGAAGCTAACAGAAAACTGATCAAGAGCCTCACAGAACAGCTGGATCAGGCAAATGCCACGATTCTTGATCTGTCTGCTCAGATCAAGCTGATGGCTGCTCAGAAGTACGGCAGGAGGTCTGAAAAGAGAAAGCCAGATAAAAAGGACGATCATGACCAGCCATCCGGTCCTTCTGCCAAAACCCCTGCTCCCGGACCTTCCGCAAGGAAACGGCCTGTTCGTTCCAAAGCCCGTAAGCCGAAGGAATCTCTGGAAGATCTTATTAAAAAGATGAACCTTCCTGTCACAGATGAACTTCACGAACTGTCTGAAGACCAGAGAATCTGTTCCGTCTGCGGTACGGAACTCACTCCGATCGGCAGAAAGCTGGTCCGTCATGAAGTCAGATACATTCCAGGAAAACTGGAAATCATCCGGCACTATTCTGTTTCTTACGGCTGTCCCGAATGTAAAAGGAAGAGCCGGGATCCGCGTTATCTTCCAGGCGAGTTTGATATTCACCCGGTCATGGCAAAGGCTCCCGAATCACTCCTTTTTGGAAAATGGGTTTCTCCCTCTCTGATGGCGCTTGTCATCACCCTCAAGGCACTGTATCAGCTGCCCGTCAACCGGATCCGGTCTATCTTTTCCGATCTTGACTTCTATGCTCCTTCTGTTTCAGCCCTGAATTCCTGGGTGAACGAATGTGCTCAGACCTACTTTAAACCGCTGTTTGAAAGGATGAAGTCGATCCTCGTCGGCAGGCCGCAGCTTTGTGCAGATGAAACAACGCTCCAGGTGATCAATGAGTCCCATACCCGAAGAAAGAGTAAATCCTATCTCTGGCAGTATCGGACAGTAGACATGG
>NZ_MPJW01000011.1 GCF_001945525.1 Ileibacterium valens | reverse complement strand
TTTCTGAATATTTAAGACGTAATCATTTATTTGCCCTCCCTATCAAGGCAAATGTACCTGCAAAGCAAACAAAACTTATTTTTATGATCACCATACAATTACACTTGACATTTAATAGTTAGGCTTTGTCGTTTAACATATGAGCGATGTATGAAGAAGTCACTCCTCCAGTACAGCAGAAATAGACTTTTAATGGAGTTTTATAACAGCTGCGGCAGATTGTTTTAGATTCTTCAGAATGATCAGACTTCAGGAAGTCGAGAAATGGCTGAATCTTATTTTCAAGTTCGTCATCTTCATTCATATCAAAGTGGAGAAAGAAATCCGTTTCGCCTGTTTTCAGATGAGTGGATTCAAGAGTCAGAATATGATCATCAACCAGAGCAATCGATCCATCGCGATCCACAGTATGAATTTTTACCGAATAGTCATCACGGATGGCTTTAAATTCCTGGCTGGTGACAAAAAGCTGGTTGATCTTTTCAATGATGTTTTGTCTGGTTACAGTCGTTTTCATGATCTCATCCTCCATTTCTATGGTTCCTGTTCTTCTGAGGTTCTGGTTTGTCTGATTCCCGAATTGTTCGAGTGAAGCATTAAAGCGAAAATTATGACAAAAAAATTTGTGTAAATGTTATTGATGGTATTGTCAAGATGGAAAAGTTCGATAATCTTTGCCATCTCTTTATCCATGTTCATTATATGAAAAACATTCCTGGACCAGAATGGCGATAGGTAAAGCTGAAACAAGATTTACAATGGAAAACGCTATCAGGTTTTGCATTGATAACAGAGTTTCAATTCCAGAAAAATTATCAGAATTAATGTCTGAAAAACGGTAAAAATGATTGAAAATTGCCAAAAAACGGGAATATAAATGTGAAATGTGAAGAAGTGGATAATAAGAATGTTCTCAGATCTTCCTGATTTCTTGTTTGAATTCTTCATTCGAATTCTTTGTTTCAATTCATTCTTATAAAGTGATATCTCAATCACAGCTGCATTGAGAATACAATCCCGGATTAAAAAAACTGTCCAGTTTAGTCTTGATGTTTAACGGACAGTTTTTTAGTTATGAAGGTTTGTTCTGTGCAAAATGAAGTTTTAGCGGCATTGAATTTTTAATGCCGCAGCAAACAGGACAAAGAACAGAACAAAGAATGGAACAAAGAATGGAACAAAGAAGAAATCGGGGAAAACTGTTACGGGTAAAGTTTAAATGTCCAATCCGGGTAATGATTACATGTACAAAAATGTTATTGGTTATCTGATTGGATCTCATGAATCCACCTTAAGAAACTGATTCTGGAGGTGGAATTTTCATGGA
>NZ_MPJW01000002.1 GCF_001945525.1 Ileibacterium valens | reverse complement strand
TTATCGTATTCGTGAGGCTTGAAGCCGAAAAATGGCTGATTCCAGATAAAAATTTCTGGTAGATTCTGAACACCACGATGAAGTGCGGAGCAATTCGCGCTTCTATCTGCTTAACTTAATGACATTGTGAAGAATAGATATTTCGAATATCCAAAACTTCATGATGATTCTGGTTCACCTGTTCATACAATTGCTTTTGCATTCTGGAAAGCTCAATCGATTGCTCAAGCTCAATATTCGTTTTTGAATGGATGGAATAGAAGCTCAAAACGGCTCCAGGAAGAATCACTCCACCGATGGAAATGAATAACCGTAAAATAGCGTTCATGTTATTGGGAGTTGAACGAGCTTCATCCAAATCGAAAACCACCAGTAAATAGAACACCAGAAAAGCAGTACACAGCCAGATCAATAGCAAAATCTCTGAATTGGAATCCGCCTCTTTTCTGGTTAGAAATAAAGCAACGATAATCTTAGAGATTAATGCGATTAAATGAGTAGTCAAAACGAATGGAATCATCATTGTTTGCGTCCAGTCTGAAGCAGCGTTCATGATATCCGGCTGCAACAGCATAGCGATCAGTTCAGCAGTAGCCGCACTGACATAGTAGAAGAAAAATGACAGCAGAGCTTCCTTAACTGAAGAACGATAATAATAGACGTTTAAGAATACGACTCCAGCGATATTAGCTGCCAGATTCAGCATGGTCCAAATTTTATAATGAAGAATATATGACGGAAAGCAGATAACGAGAGCTAAAAGCCAGTAACTGATGATTCGTCCCAATAGAAATCCTCTTTTCGGATAAGACTTTCGATACAGAATTTCCATCATGATTCCAGTCGACAAACCATCCAGACTCATGACAAGATATTGCAGCAGATACATCTGCTCACTCAATCCGATCACTCCTTTCATTTTGGTTTCACTTCAGAAAATTTCTTTGAGATCGTACAAACAAGCCAAAAAGTTATAACTTTTAAAGTTTATTCAGCATCGATCATCATAAGCATCTGAATTGACACTTCCTGTTTTGTATTTATATCACAATCAATTATATTTTGGACAACAAACAGTAAACGAAAGCAGAAGTTATCTTTCATTTCTCTCAATATTTCCAGTCAAGTGTTCGGAGTCAAGTTATTTATTAACATTTTGGGCAACCAAACAATTAACAGTTTGGGTAATGAATTGGGGGAATAGAGAGGGGTCAGGTATTAACTATAGCAGCCAATACCTGACCCCTCTCTATTCCCCCAATTTGCACTCGCGCGGGCGCCTGGGGGGAGGCCGGACTGTTTAGTCCTCTCGAAATTCAAATTGCTTATCTTTCAGACGATAGGAATCCCCTACAATTTT
>NZ_MPJW01000001.1 GCF_001945525.1 Ileibacterium valens | reverse complement strand
GAAAAGGCGGAAATCTTCCGTTTCCGACTTTCCTGAGAGGAAAGCTGGAGCACAGAGAAGATTTCCGCCTTTGATGGTATTCAGGGATAACCGGGAATAAAAGCCCGTGCAAATTTCAAAAGGTTACGTTCAATCTTACACAGTTCGCGGCCGATTTATCATTGATGGATTATTTTTATGGTTGATGATATTATTTAGCAATCATTAATAAGTCACCTAATTGTCAGAGCCTACTCTGATCAAGGATAAAATGGCCTGGATGAATCGGATTCAGGCGCCCGGCTTAAAGAAAGGATGCAATATTATGAATCAGGAACTGGATTTCAGAGAAGATCGGACTCAGGAAGGGAAATATTCAACAGAAAGTGAATTGATTGAACTTGATGGACGACTGCTTTCATTGCAGGAAAGATATAAACAGATTCAGGAAGGTGTGCTCGCAGCCTGGCTTTGCAGAGAAGACCTTGAAGTACTGAGTGATTATATGAACAACGGATTTATGGATGATTATGATAATTATGAAACAGAAGTCCTGCAGCCATCTGAAGAAAATAAAAAAGAATATCCAATTTTAAAAAGCGGCTTGCTTTCTCAGGATACGCTTTATGATGTGATCAGTGAATTTCATTCTCTGGCTGAAGATATGAAAAATGCCGCGGATGAACTGCTTTTTGCCATTGAAAATACTGAAGAAGAAGTCGATGAAGATTACGAATTCAAGGTTGAAAAAATCTGGGATGAGCTTTCAAGTCTCAATGGCGAAGATCACTAATCCAGAATGCCTATTGACGCTTTTAAGAATGTCACTCTTCATTTCATAAGGAAGAGAATAATTAGCTGGTAAAGAAATCGATTAAAACGATTAAAAACTGAATTAAGCTGATAAATTTTGCCGAAAAATTCGCAGGAAGCAAAAGAAAGATTGTTCTTTCTGAATCAATTGATAGAATGTCTTCTGTCATGATTGTTTGCTTGCGATCTCCTAAAATCTATTTCGCAGCATTCAACGGAGAAACGTTGTAACCTTTTGAAATTTGCACGGGCTTAGATCCTCCGGTTCCAGTCGATATTCTGTATTCGACTAGAACTGGAGGATTTTATGCATAATTATCTGTTTTCCAAATCCCGTGAACTGAATCAGGAACAGTGGATGAACCTGGTTGATCAATATCAGGTGTCAGGTCTGACTCAGGCTGGCTTCTGCGTCCAAAACGGCCTGGCTTTATCCACCTTCCAGTACTGGCGAAGAAAAGCTGCCGCCGTATCGCCTGCTTCAGCGGCTCTTGAATTCGTAGAAATTGACAGGACGGTCTTCCTGGATTTGGAAGGATCAGACGAGAGTCCAAAGCCGGTGATTGAAATCACTGACAGCGACCGAACGATCCGT
>NZ_MPJW01000016.1 GCF_001945525.1 Ileibacterium valens | reverse complement strand
AAAATTGTAGGGGATTCCTATCGTCTGAAAGATAAGCAATTTGAATTTCGAGAGGACTAAACAGTCCGGCCTCCCCCCAGGCGCCCGCGCGAGTGCAAATTGGGGGAATAGAGAGGGGTCAGGTATTGGCTGCTATAGTTAATACCTGACCCCTCTCTATTCCCCCAATTCATTACCCAAACTGTTAATTGTTTGGTTGCCCAAAATGTTAATAAATAACTTGACTCCGAACAGAAGGCGGCAGAATAACTGGTAAATAAAGTTGTTTCTCCTGTTTTTATAGGAGATTTCTTTGCTTTAGCAAGCTGATTCGACAGAAAAAATTAAAGAATTTGAGAATAATCCTGAACTGAATTAACCATACCAAGCAATTGGCTAGTCCTTGAAATGTAGAAAAAAAGAGGTGGTCTATGTCATCAAAAAGTAAATTGCAAAAGCCAGTAAAAGCAATACGTAGAAAGAATCGATTAAAAAGGATTAGGCAGATGTGTCTATCGCTTTTTCTACTTTGCTTGACTTTTATAGGATATCGTTGGCTTAAAAGCAGAGTTTCAAGCACGGCTTTCAATATTTCTGATAAGGGTGATTTTTATATTGTCGGAAAGAATGGAATTGCAAGTTATCTGATACAGATGGAATCCCAGTTATCGATGATGAAACTCAGGTTGATATCTATCTGAACAATATTAATCCTATGGTTAAACAGTATCGGGATTTGCAAATAGTGGAAGCGGAACAATAACATTCGGCGTTGATGACCAAACTCGCGATCCGATTGGTCTTACTAATCTGGAGAAGAATGCAGCCCTGATTGAAAATAGAATCAACGATACGTTATCTCCAATACCAGGCTTTGAAGTTCAGATTGATAAGAAGAATAAGCTGATTGATTTAATTGTGTTTGAAGGTGAAGATAAACCTTATTATTCTGGGCAAACAGCATATAGTCGCAAAGGAGCTCATACAGTTCCAATTAGCATTCCTGAGCTTTAAAAGCTGATTCTTAACAGAAATAAGCAATCGTAGTAACCTTTTAAAATTTGCACGGGCTTAGATCCTCCGGTTCCAGTCGATATTCTGTATTCGACTAGAACTGGAGGATTTTATGCATAATTATCTGTTTTCCAAATCCCGTGAACTGAATCAGGAACAGTGGATGAACCTGGTTGATCAATACCAGGTGTCAGGTCTGACTCAGGCTGGCTTCTGCGTCCAAAACGGCCTGGCTTTATCCACCTTCCAGTACTGGCGCAGAAAAGCTGCCGCCGTATCGCCTGCTTCAGCGGCTCTTGAATTCGTAGAAATTGACAGGACGGTCTTCCTGGATTTGGAAGGATCAGACGAGAGTCCAAAGCCGGTGATTGAAATCACTGACAGCGACCGAACGATCCGT
>NZ_MPJW01000144.1 GCF_001945525.1 Ileibacterium valens | reverse complement strand
TGAATGATTGATCACCTTTCCGGTACCTCCTGTTCTCCTCAGATTAAGGAGCAGAAGATACAAAAATAGTGGCAACTTTTCAACCGATATTCGTCAAAAAGTAGCCACTTTTAAACTAACAAATACAGCGATACTGTTTAGGGGATTTCGAATGGGTCAAAATAACCACCTCCGAAATCCTTCGGATTATGGATTGGTTCCGAGTTTTGGTCTGTCAAGTGCCATATTCGGATAATTTATAAACTTTTGGAGCAACTCCACTGCTTGTGTTAAAAATCAAAAAAAAGAGGAGCGAATTCCGCATGGAAGACACTCCTTAACTTAATGACATTGTGAAAGTTATATATGAATTCAGATCGATCATCTCTAAAAGTCTGAATATCTTTCGTATTTAAAACCTGATTTGAGAAATAGTTCAATGATCATTAGCTTATAGATAACAGTCAATAAATACAGCACAAAAATCATACGCGATATCAGAAGAAAAAGTAGGTGGATTGAAAGTATTTAAACCAGGTAAGTTAATATTAAGGATCGCAGATTCTTGAAGTCATGAATATTGGATATTTAAAATTGAATTGGTAATAATGACAACAATCGCGTACTGATATTTACAGTAAATACGAGATTCAGTTTAAAGTCTGTATTCACTGAAGAAGAGATAAAAAAAACTCATCCAAAGTTCTCAATTCGGATGAGTAACAGACATAAAAAAAACTACTACACATACCAGCGCCCACTTAGTGCTGCTTCGTTCCCGACCTGACACGGTTCATGAGATAATATTGTAGTAGCTTTGTAAGCTTATCAGTTTAGTGATTTCTTGTCAACTGATCCCATGATGAGAAATTGAAAGTGGATAAGGAAAAAAGATAATCATACAGATGTACTGATTCACATATAATTGATGAAAAAAAAGGTCTTCATATCCAGATACAAATCTTCCGTTTGTATTCAAGACACGAAGACCGATTTTTAGTTGCTTCTTTTCGTTAATTCTTATTTCTTTGGAGTAAGAACTTTCTTACCGCCCATATATGGCTGAAGTACTTCCGGAATTAATACACTGCCATCTTCCTGAAGATTGTTTTCCAGGAATGCAATCAGCATTCTTGGAGGAGCAACACAGGTGTTATTCAAAGTATGGGCAAAGTATTTATTTCCTTTGTCATCCTTTACTCTAATTTTCAGTCGGCGCGCCTGAGCATCAGTCAGGTTCGAGCACGATCCAACTTCAAAATACTTCTTCTGACGTGGAGACCAGGCTTCCACATCGACCGATTTATTTTTCAAATCTGCAAGATCACCTGAACAACATTCAAGAGTACGAACAGGGATATCCAGAGTTCTGAAGAAATCAACCGTGTTGGTATATAACTTCTTGAACCAGTCAGCAGATTCTTCAGGTCTGCAGACTACAATCATTTCCTGTTTTTCAAACTGATGAATTCGATAAACTCCGCGTTCTTCAATTCCATGTGCTCCTTTTTCCTTACGGAAGCAAGGAGAGTATGAAGTGAGTGTATATGGGAGTTCTTTCTCATTTATAATCTGATCAATAAATCTGCCAATCATAGAATGTTCAGATGTTCCAATCAGATAAAGATCTTCACCTTCGATTTTATACATCATGCCTTCCATTTCTGCAAAAGACATAACTCCATCTACTACATTGGAACGAATCATATATGGTGGAATAACATAAGTGAATCCACGATCGATCATGAAGTCTCTGGCATAGGAAAGAATAGCTGAATGAAGCCGAGCAATGTCTCCAACCAGATAATAGAATCCATTTCCAGCTACACGTCGAGCTGCATCCAGATCAATACCAGCAAGGCTTTCCATAATTTCTGTATGATATGGAATTTCAAAATCTGGTACGACAGGTTCTCCAAAACGTTCGAGTTCCACATTTTCAGAATCGTCTTTTCCAATAGGAACAGAGTCATCGATCATGTTTGGAATCATCATCATTTTTTCTGTTACTGAGGTGCGAAGCTGATCTTCTTTAGAAGCAAGCTCTTCTAGCTGACCAGCAATTGCTGCTACCTGTTTTTTAATTTCTTCAGCTTCTTCCTTTTTACCCTGGCCCATCAGTTTTCCAATTTCCTTAGAAATCTTTTTTCTTTGAGAACGAAGTTCATCTGCCTGCTGCTGTGCTCTTCTTAAAGCCGCATCTTCAGTAATTACATCGTCTACAAGTGAGAGCTTTTGGTCCTGGAATTTCTTGTGAATATTCTCTTTGACCAGATCCGGATTTTCCCGGACGAATTTAATGTCTAACATAATCCTCCTTGATCTATGAAAAAATCAAACAAAAAAGACCCTTCATCCTAAGGGACGAAAGATCCGCGGTACCACCCTAATTGCTAACTACAATTCAGTCAGCCACTCAAGTCCGATAACGGGGATCTCCGTAAACACTTTTCCACCCTGTTTTTTTCAGAATATCGTATTCACTCTGTTAGGAATATGAAATAAATTCCAACGACTGCAGCGGTTCGTGTTTCTCTCCAGGGTGGAATCTTTCTATTCATCCAGATGCTTTCACCAACCGCATCCTCTCTGGTTTTCAGAATAGGAAGGATATCCCTGTCGTCGATTTCTTTTAATTTACATTTTCATACAAGCAGTGTCAAATCTATGAAACAAAACTCATTTCATATCAAAATTCACTAGCAAACAACCTTATTATCATTATTTATGTTAGTTATAATTAATATATTTCTGATTTTATAAATCGCACTCATATGATTGCTCAGAAATATCTTATTTCTTTATAAATCTGAATATGATCAACCTGAAATTCAATCAGATTCTGAGGATCTATAAATCAGTAAAATATTGGCTTTATATATGTCAAATTAAATAATTCTGGATTGTTAATTTCGGTATTGCTCTGAAATATTTTTTTCATGTTACTGATTCGTATTTTTTCTAGTGTTTCGATTTCTTAACATATCTACTATAGCGGAATTTACAGGATGTGATTTCCTCTTGATTTCAGAAGAATTCATTTCAAAAGATGTAATAGCATTCTTAGTTCTCTTTTTTCCTTCCTGTCCAGGCTCATATCAATTATGATTTCATGAATGAATCGAATTACAGAGCATAATCAAGAACAATAAATAAATTTTATAATTATAAAAAATTAGTCTGTTTATTATTAAAAAAGTTTATGCTAATTAAAAAAACAAAAATAAAACGTATCTAATTTGGTTACCTATCTTACTTCTTATTCATCGATCGATTCAAATTATTTATCACACCATCCAAGATTTGAACACATATCAGCCTGATGACTCATACTTCTGACCTCTGATTTAATAGCTTAGAAAAGATGTTCAGTTTATAATCCTATCTGAAATTCTGAAAACAACATATCCAGTTTTCATGCTCTAATCTGAATAAAAAAAGGAACAAGATATGATTAATCAGATCTTGCTCCTTAAAATTAATGATTTTATTAAGCGTGAAAAGTTAGTAAGAACATTTTCTAAGCTGGGTCTTTTTCTTTTTCAACTTCTGGAATTTCTGTTGTTTCTTCTATTTCCGGAACCAGTTCTCCTTCGAGAACGGGAAGTTCTTCTTTCAGATTTTCTGGAAGATCTCCAGCTGAATCCTGTTCTTCGTGATCAACTAAAGTCACTCGGTAAACCTTGTCATTTTCATTCGGTTTTACGACTCTGACTCCCTGAGTATTTCTTCCAAGGACGCTGATGTTATGTAAATGAACACGGATGATTTGTCCATTTTGAGTTGCGATTAACGCATCTTCATCCCCAGTCACAGCTTTCAGAGCTACCAGGGCCCCAGTCTTTCCTGTAACATTCAGAGTACGAACACCTTTCTTACCTCTTGAAGTCAGTCGATATGAATCGAGTAAAGACTGTTTACCATATCCATTTTCAGACAAGGCAAAGATCATATTTCCTTCAGAAGATGTAGCTGCTCCAACGACGTGTCCTCCAGCTGTATCAAATCCTCGTACACCTGATGCGGTTCGGCTCATCTGACGAACTTCAGTTTCCTTAAATCGAATGGCTTTTCCATTATCACCAGCAATGACTATTTCTTCATCACCGAGTGTCGACTTCACAAAGGCAAGCTGATCTCCTTCATTGAGTGTAATCGCAATCTTACCATTTCTATTTATGTTATAGAATTCCTGAATTGGGGTTCGCTTTACAATACCCTGACTGGTAATAAATAACAAAGATTCCGCTTTACTCGAATCATTATAGGCATGCAGCTCTGTTACCTTTTCATTTTCCTGGAGTGGAAGAAGGTTAACAATTGGCATTCCTTTTGATGTTCTTGAACCTAGTGGGAACTGATATCCCTTCAGTCGATAAACCCGGCCCAGGTTTGTAAATAACAATACAAAGTCATGGTTGGATAAAGTAATCATTCGATCAATTGAATCTTCTTCATTCAATGAAATCGATCGGATTCCTTTTCCTCCGCGATTTTGCGTATGGTAAGTATCAAGCTGCTGAGCTTTGATGTATCCAGAATCTGTGAGAGTCAGAATAATGTTTTCTTCTGGAATCAGATCTTCATCCAATACGTCATAGCTGCCTTCGATAATATCTGTTTTACGAGCATCGCCATATTTTTCTGCAATATCATCCAGATTCTCACGAATAATCCCCAGGACACGTTCCTTGTTTGCGAGGATATCCTGATAATCGGCAATAGCTGCATTTAAAGACTCGAATTCATTTTCGATCTTTTCACGTTCTAATCCGGACAGTCTTCTGATCTGCATGGCCAGAATGGCTTTGGATTGAATCTCATCCAGACCAAATCTCTCATTCATATGCCCAATCAGAATTGGTTCTTCATCATGGGACTGACGGATCATCGTAATTAGTTCATCGAGGTTGTCCAATGCAATCAACAAACCTTTTACAATATGCAGTCGTTCCTGAGCTTTGCGAAGTTCATACTTCGTTCTGCGGATAATGACATCTTCCTGATGCAGGATATAATCAACAATAATATTCTTAAGAGAAAGCTGTTTTGGACGGCCATTCTCAAGGGCAAGCATGTTGATTCCAAAGGTTGTCTGCAAAGGAGTCAGTCTGAACATCTGATTGATGATGACTTCTTCCTGAACATCCTTTTTCAGTTCCATAACAATCCGAACCCCTTCACGATTGGATTCATCATTTAAGTAAACGACACCCTGTACGAGTTTATCTCTGACGACTTCAGCCATCTTCTCGTACATCTTCATCTTATTTACACCATATGGAATTTCGTAGTAAATAATACGCTTCTTACCATTCCCCATATCTTCGACACGGTACTTGGCACGAAGCATAATGCTGCCCTTACCAGTTTCATAGGCATCGCGAATTCCTTTGCGTCCGATGATTATTCCTCCGGTCGGAAAATCAGGTCCCGGCAGATATTCCATTAATTCAGGAACAGATACATCTGGATCATCCATAACTGCCTTAATGGCCTTGACTGTTTCAGACAGGTTATGAGTAGGAATGTTTGTAGCCATTCCTACCGCAATTCCCATCGCACCATTGACTAACAGGTTCGGAATGCGGCTGGGTAATACGACTGGTTCGACATCATCGCCGTCATAGTTTTCAATGAAGTCTACTGTTTCCTTATTCAGATCAGCAACCATTTCCATTGAAATCTTGGACATTCTCGCTTCGGTATACCGCATGGCTGCCGCGCCGTCTCCATCGAGGGAACCGAAGTTTCCATGTCCATCGACAAGTGGATAGCGATAGGAGAAATCCTGGGCCATACGAACCATAGCTTCATAAACCGCTGTATCCCCGTGTGGATGGTATTTACCGATAACATCACCAACGATACGGGCACTTTTTTTATGGGCACTTCCAGGAGTCATGTTCAGACGGCTCATCGCATAAAGAATACGGCGGTGAACCGGCTTCATTCCATCCCTGACATCCGGTAAAGCACGCTGGACGATAACGGACATGGAATAATCCAGGAAGGAATCCCTCATTTCCTTGGAGATTTCTATGTCTTCAATCGCATCATATTGCTCTGAATTCTCATTGATTTCATCCTGAAATTCATCGAGTTCATTATTCAGATCATTCTGATTATGATCTTCATTTGGCATTCAGAAAACCTTCCTTTCTAGAGATCAAGATTTGCATAAACGGCATTCTGCTGGATGAATTCACGTCTTGGATCGACATCTTCACCCATGAGCATTGAGAAGACTGAATCGGCTTCAACCGCGTCTTCAACCGTTACCCGTTTTAAAATTCTGCGTTTTGGATCCATGGTTGTTTCCCATAACTGTTCAGCATCCATTTCACCTAATCCTTTATATCGCTGAATTTTATATCCTTCTTTAAATTCTTTGCGCAGCTGATCCATCTCCTGCTCCTTATAGGCGTAAGCGATTTTCTTTCCTTTTTGAATTTTGTATAAAGGCGGCTGCGCAATATAGACATATCCTTCTTCCACTACAGGTTTCATATAGCGGTACAGGAATGTCAGCATCAGAGTGGCAATATGACTTCCATCGACATCGGCATCGGTCATAATGACAATTTTGTGATAGCGAAGTTTGGAAGTATCCACTTCATTTAAGAATCCGCATCCAAATGCGGTGATCATTGAATTGATTTCGGCATTCGCAAAAATTCTTGACTGTCTTGCTTTTTCAACATTGAGGACTTTACCGCGCAGCGGCAGAACGGCCTGCGTTCTGGCATCACGACCCTGTTTTGCCGAGCCGCCGGCGGAGTTTCCTTCGACAATGTAGATTTCACATTCGGAAGCATCCCGACTTGAACAATCCATCAGTTTTCCTGGAAGGGAAGAAATTCCATCAAGGGCATTCTTTCGTCTGGTGGATTCTCGGGCCTTTTTGGCTGCCAGTCTGGCTTTGCTGGCCAGGATGGATTTTTCCACAATGGCTTTGGCATCCTGAGGATTTTCAAGCAGGAATCTCTGCAGACTGGTTCCGAGAACATTGGAAACGATCTTGCGGACTTCCGAATTTCCAAGCTTTGTCTTGGTCTGACCTTCAAACTGCGGATCTGGATGCTTTACAGAAATGATCGCAACCAGCCCTTCTTTGACATCATCCTGGGACAGCGATTCATCTTTTTTTAACATGTTGTTTTCCCGACCGTATTTATTGATTTCACGGGCGAGAGCCATTCTGAATCCATCGACATGGAATCCACCTTCATGAGTATGAATGTTATTGGCAAAAGAATAGATCTGAGTCTGATAATCGTTGTTATACTGAAGAGCCACTTCAACAAGGATATTATCCTGAAGCCCTTCGGCATAAATGACTTTATTGGAAACCAGTGTTTTTCCTTTGTTTAAAAATTCAACATATTCAATGATTCCCCCATCAAACTTATAGTTTTCTGATCTGGGCTCTTCGCCGCGATCATCACTAAGGGTCATGCGGATGCCTTTATTCAGGAAGGCCAGCTGACGAATACGGGAATTGAGAACATCAAAATCATAAGTTGTTGTTTCTTTAAAAATCGTTGGATCGGCTTTAAAGCGGACTCTGGTACCGCTCTTATCGGTTTCACCAATTTTATGGAGCGGCTCAACCGTTTTACCCCCATTTTCAAAACGGGTTCGGTATTCCCAGCCATCCTGGTAAACCGTTACTTCAAGCCAGGTAGAAAGTGCGTTTACAACAGAGGCACCTACTCCATGGAGTCCACCTGAAACTTTATAGGCACCACCACCAAACTTTCCTCCTGCATGAAGTACAGTCATAATGGTTTCAACTGCGGAAATTCCGGTTTTTTCGTGAATACCTACAGGCATGCCACGTCCATTATCTGTAACGGAAATGATATCGCCTTTTTCAATCACAACGTCAATTTCACTGGCAAATCCAGCCAGTGCTTCGTCAATTCCGTTGTCGACAATTTCCCATACAAGATGGTGAAGCCCTCGTGCGGAAGTGCTTCCGATATACATTCCCGGACGCATCCGAACAGCCTGCAGTCCTTCAAGAACCTGAATATCATCCGCAGTATAGGAATGATTGACATGAGTTGCGCTGTTTTCAAGTTCATCAAACTCGATGACCTGATTTTCAAGCGTTTTATCAGGATTCGACATGATAGATTCCCTCCTTCATTTTTGCGTTTTCAACGGTATAAAATTTCACAGGCCTGTTAAATAAAGCCGGTGAGAGTTCTTCGGAAGTTGTAATGAAAACCTGCATATTTTTTGGAAGGCTTGCAATCAGCGCTGCCTTGCGCAGGTTATCAAGTTCTGAAAATACATCATCGAGCAACATGATTGGGTACTGCCCGGATTTTTCTTCAATAATCTTGGCCAGTCCGATTTTCAGGGCAAGAAGCACAGTTCGCTTTTGTCCCTGACTTGCAGTCTGTGTCAGCAGCTTTCCATTTAAAATAAACTCAATGTCATCTCGATGGATGCCAACGGATGTATTTTTCGTCTGCTTATCTTTTTTAATACTTTTCTCATATGCCTCTAATAGAGCTTCTTCTAAGTTCTCGCTGTCTGTCTCTACACTTGTTTTGTATCGAATCTGAAGAGTTTCAGCGGATTCAGAAAAAACAGGCAGAACTTCATTGGCCTTTTCTTCAAGCAGGGAGAGAAAAGAGGCCCGCTGTTCAATTAAAATTCTGGCTTCCTTCGCCATTTGTACACCTAGAGTTTCAATCAGAAGAGAGTCTGGATGAAACGCCTTTAATGCTGCATTTCGATCCTTCAGAAGTTTCTGATAATGAGAAAGAGTGGAAGTGTAGGTTCTCGATAATTTGACGAGCTCCATATCCATGAACTGACGCCTTTTTGAAGGCGATGAAGAAAACAGATTCAGATCATCAGGGCAAAAAAGAATGGCATTCACGATTCCCACAAACGAAGATGCAGCGGGGACCGGGCTGCCATAACGGAATAGACGCTTTTTATGGTCTTCCACATAAATTCTCAGATCTTCGAGACGGGTCTTTCTTTCAACAAGACATTCAATCGAGAATGCCTGTTCATCGTGCTCAATGAGTGAACCAGTTTTTAGAGTTCGAAAGGAACGCAGATGGGAAAGATAATAGATTCCTTCAAGAATATTTGTCTTTCCCTGCGCGTTTCTGCCAAACAAAACATGAATCATTGCTGGTTCAAAAGAAAAAGAAGCTGAATCATAGTTTCGAAAATGAGAGAACTTCAATTTTTGAATATTCATTCAATTTCAATCCGGACGCCTTCAGCTTCCACCACATCTCCAGGACGGAGCTTTTTCCCTCTGCGATTTTCTGATTCTCCATTAACCAAAACAGGATTCTCGGCAAGATAGGCTTTTACCTGCCCACCGCTGTCAAGAATATTGCAGGCTTTCAGAATCTGCTGCAGAGTAATATATTCATCTTTAACTTTAAATTTCATATGTACCCCGATTCTTGATCAATTATAACAAAAATCCATAAAGATTACTATACGGCTGTCTTTTATGCAAGTGTACTCATCCTTTAGATAATCGAAATCTTGATTTATGACTCGAAAAAGGGCCTGAGAAACAGGATGACATTGAAACGTGAGTAAAAACTCGGCTTTGAAAACAAGTAATTATTTGAATAAAGGTTTATAAGAAAAAACCGCGAAATATCCTTTTCTGGAAATAAACAAAAGGATTATTTTGCGGTTTTTTAGAATAATTGAAAAATGATCCTAATAAGATGAACGCATTGGAACGACAAGCATCGTCATATCTTTATTTTCAGGATCCGAAACCTTAAATGGAGTAATTACTCCAGTGAAATCAATTCGAACTTTTCCAAGCGTTTTTAATGCTTTTATTGCCTGAAGCAAATATTCACCATTGACTGCCATTCGCAGTTCTTCTCCCTGATAGAACACTTCATAGACCTGCTGATCTGCATTTCCGATGGTTGAAGCTCCAGAATAAATCTGAATTCCTTTTTCTGAAAGATTCATTCTAAGTTCTGCCACTCCATCATCTTTAAAGAGAATTCCTCGTTCAATGACAGGAATAATCATAGACGCGTCAAGTTCCATCATGGATTTGAAATTTTTCGGAATGACTGCCGCAATATCCGGGAAAGTCCCATCATATAGAGTGCTTTGAATTAAAGTACGATCCGATACAAACTGTATTTTTCTTTTATTGACAAAAATCTGAATGATATCGTCATCATTTTTAAAAATACGGGCTGCTTCCTGTAAAGCACGAACTGGAACAGTGACATTAAAATTCTGACTGAATTCACCATCAATATAATTTAAAGCCATTCGGTAAGAATCAGTTGCTGCGGTAATGATGCGTTTTCCATCTGAGCGGAAATTGACACCCATTAACATTGTTCGGGCATCTTTTTCACTGGTCGCATAAGCAATCTGATCAACGGTTGTTCGAATATTTTTCAGGGAAATTTTGATTTCATTTTCCGGCCTTTTAATATCCGGCAGCGCAAAACGTTCTAATTCAAGCGTAAACAGATTAAATTTTGAGTTCTCATCCGAAACCTGAATCATGTTATCGCCAACTGTCATCACATGAATGTTTTTTCCACCCATATGTCGAATGATTTCAATCAGATATTTCGCGTCAACAATCATATGTCCGGTGGATTCAATTCGAAGCTGATTGAGTTCACCAGGGTGAATTTCAGTCACGATTGCCATTGTTGAATCCTGCGCCGTCAGATGAATCATGTCGGGGTGCAGAAAAATCAAGATTCCAGAATAAGAAGGATTTGGTGAATTCGGACTGATTGCATGAGAAACATTTGTAATTTTATTGAGAAAGTAAGATCGATTGATGAAAAATTCCATAGGAATACCTCCAGAATGATAGTTAGAAAAGATTTAAAGTCACAATAACAACCGGGGGAAAACTGGGGAAAACTTCCAATTTTCCGATAAGTAAAGAATTCTTTTAAAAAAGTGGTGGGGATCAGAGGGGAAACTATTTTCGTTTATCCCCTAAGCGGCTTTGCAGATCTTCGGCGGCTTCAAGAAATGAAGGCTCTTTTTTCATAAGCAGGCAGGCTCTTTCATAGGAAGAAGCAATCGTCTTGTGGTCGCGTCCCCCAAGTTCTACACCAATGACCGTATAAGGTTTATGCAGCAGTTCTCTGCACAGCCAGACACATAAATGACGGGCAGTCATGATTTTTTTCTGCCGGCTTTTTCCTTCAAGATCCTTATAGGCGAGTCCGTAATATCGTGTGACCGCCTTTTTTATTTCTTTAACGTTCAGATCGGCAGTATCACTTTCGATAATGGTTTCTGTCTCGAGGACTTGAGATGCAAATTCCATATTAATGACTGGCGGATTAAACAAGGTGGCATTAAAAATCAGACGATTCAGGCTTCCTTCCAGATTTCGGACATCATTGGAAAAACGTAAAGCGAGAAAATCAACGACATCTTCTTCAATCTGACAGGCTTCCTGTCTTCCTTCGATCTTCTTTTTCAAAATGGCTTTCGATGTTTCAAAGCCAGGCTTGGAAATATTGATCGCAAGTCCGGATTTGAAACGGCTGACAAGCCGTGCCTGCAGACCAGAAAGTTCCTGTGGATGAATATCGCTGGTTAGAATGATCTGCGAATTCTGTTGGAGCAGCTTGTTATAAACAGTAAAGAAGATTTCCTGAGACGAGGCGTGCTGAAGATTCTGAATATCATCAATCAGAAAATAGTCACAATCGAGCAGCTGTTCTTTGACTCGTTCTACCGTATTGCCATGTACGTTTTTCGTTTTCATGGCTTCGATTAATAGAGAGACAAAATCGCCGGAATACATATACAGGACCCGGCTTTCTGGCTTTTCTTTATGCAAATAGTTGCCGACGGCATGCAGAAGATGGGTTTTCCCTAAACCGGAGTTACCAAAAAGCATTAAAGGATTAAACATTCCACCTGGTTTGCCAGTACAGACCGCAAGACAGGCAGCATAGGCTTCCTGATTGGAAGAACCTTCGACAAAAGATTCAAACGTATAACCTTCATTAAATTTAAATTCGAGCAGATTGTTCGTTCTTTGTTCGACAACGACTTCAGGTAAAAGCTGTTCCATATCCTTATAACTGACGATGACTAAGGAGAGCTCTTTTCCCCAGAGTTCTGAAAGCGTGTCGGCAAACAGTTCCTGATTATTATTTAAAAGGTTATAAGAAACGATAGAACGATAAGCTACATAGGCTTCGCTCTCATCAATTTTGAAAAGAGTAGTTTTTTTTAGCCAGGAAAAAGTGTCCTGTTCGAAGACTCCGGCGGCCATGATGGCATCGAGTACCTGGGTCCATAACTTTTCGTAGGATGAATTCATACATTCTCCCTTCTGCCTGTCTATCATACAGAAAATAGACGGGTTGTGAAACCAGAGTTATCCCCATTTTCTGCTTCGGGGTAAAATTCCCCATCCAGTTTTACCCAATGGGGAAAACTGGGAAAAACAAAAATAAAAAATGGGGAAAACTTTAATTATCCCCATTTAAAATATTATGGATCTTATTCTCTCCGTATGACTTTTTGGTTTTACCCATTTTTCCCCATCCGTACAGATGGGAAGAATGGAACAAGGTGAAAACCGATTTTTAAACGGGAAAAAGTCGTGACAGACTTCGATTTTCCCCGACCATGAGAATTTGAAGTAAAATGGATTTTTTCATGAGATGGGGAAAGAGGTGGGGAAAAAATGGGGAAAAGTCGGGGGAAAAACCTGGATGAATGGGGAAACTTCATTTCGTTTTGTTTACGAATTGTATACAAAATAGAATTTTGAAAATAAATTATAGATTCCAGTCATCTGAATGGAATAAATGCAAGAGGTTTTCCCCATTGACAGTCGGGGATAAAACATGTTATTGGGGAAAACCATAAAAATTGTCAAGAATTATTCACCTTTTAAGACAGGAATTTATGAAAGAGAAAAGTAAGGAAAATGATTCATGAAATTCTGAACTTCGATTGCTGTGCTTGAAACAATCCGATTGAATTTGAGTAAAAGATAAAGGATCAAAACCATTCAAGTTTTGATCCTCGAAAACAGAATCCTTTCGTTTCATAATAAATATGAAGTATTAATTCAACTGAATATCCGACAGCGAATACCATGTTCCTTAAAGACTGGATTTCTTAAATAGAAGAAGGCAAGAAATAGGCACATCACAATCCATATCACCGGTTCAGTAAAGCAGACTCCGAGATAGCCGGTGACAGGAACGATGAACAAAGTAAACAGAACTTTTCCAGCCAGCTCAATCACCGAAGAAAAAATGGGAACAGCCTTAATTGACATGCTTTGTAAAGACATTCTCAGATTTAAGAGAACGCCTAAGAATGGATAGAAGGGAATATTCGTTCGCAGATACAAAGAACCGGTATCAAGAACTTCAGAATTTGAACTTCCGGAAATCGTCGCAACGATCCAATTGGAAAGCAGATAAACAATAGCTGTCATGGCTAATGAATAATATATGGCCAGCCGATTCGAGAAGGCGATGCCTTTTTCTGCCCGTTCATATTCCTTTGCTCCAATGTTCTGAGCGACAAAAGAAGATAAGGCCATCATAAGGGAAGCTGGAGGCAGCATCAGTATGCTTGAAATCTTTCTGGCAGCTGTATGACCAGAAACGATCATGGTTCCCTGTACATTGATTACGATCTGCAAAATTAAAGAACCGGCTGAAACAATACTCGACATAAAAGCCATGGATAGTCCCATCATAGTCAGTTCCTGATCCAGCGATAGATCCAGTTTGAAATCGGAAAGAGAAGGCATCAGTT
The DNA here is from genome assembly GCF_001945525.1 of Ileibacterium valens. Classification (GTDB taxonomy): domain Bacteria; phylum Bacillota_I; class Bacilli_A; order Erysipelotrichales; family Erysipelotrichaceae; genus Ileibacterium; species Ileibacterium valens. The sequence goes on along the minus strand of NZ_MPJW01000144.1, from coordinate 12,985 downwards.
CCTTTTTTCTAACCAGCATCCAGATCACACAAATTATCAATGAAATCAGCTGAGCTAAAAGTGTAGCCCATGCCGTTCCTGTAACACCCATGTGAAAAGAAATAATAAAAAGCAGGTCGAGGAAAATATTCAAAATACTCGAAATTAATAAAATAACCAGAGGGGCAGTTGAATCGCCGGCTGCTCGAAGCATTCCCGCACAAAGGTTATAGGAGACAGTAATCCAAAGTCCCATGCAAATCACTGAAATGTAGGAATAAGACAGATCCAGGATGTCTTCTGAGGTCTTCATAAATATCAGAATGTCTTTGAGGAAGATCATCATGAGTACAGAAAGAATAATTGCCGCAGCTAAAGAGAGCAGAATAGATTGTCCAACGACCTTTCGATAACCATCCATATCTTTGGCACCGAATTTCTGTGCAGCAATCACAGCTAATCCCTGGCCAAAACCCGTACAGAAACCGACAACCAATTCAAATAAAGCAGTAACTGCTCCAATTGCAGCCAATGACAAATCACCCAGACAATAACCAACGATGACTGTATCGGCTGTATTATAGAAAGTCTGAAAAAGCTGAGATAAAAATAAAGGCAGAGCAAAAATCAGCAGCACCTTCTTAAGGCTGCCAGTTGTTAATGAAATTTCCTTAAACAAAATAGATTCTCCTTTCTTTAATACATGATTCATTCAGATCCGATTCACAAAGCTTTCCAAACGAAATGGCATGATTCAAAAGTTCTGCGTTTAGATCAAATATGCTTGCGGTATTATTGTATGGAGTAAAATTTTGTATTTCCAAGGAACATTTGATTCACTCTTTCATCAATTGATAAACGATTTGAAATGAAGGTTTCAATCTCGAATCGAAGTGAGATGCTGAAATATAAATTCTTTAAATTTATCGCCTGTCTGTCATTCAATCAGATGATGGATGATCTGGAAAATTTTGATTAAAGCTAAGACCATGAAGTAAACGAAACTTCTCAAACACAATCAGAGAGTATGAATTTATAAAGAAAGTCTTCCTGGTATCATCTTCTCTATATAATACGGAAGATCAAAAATAACCAAATTTCAGGTGTAGCTGTACTTTTAAGAAAATTATGAACTTTTTCTTGCCTGAAAATCGGATTTATGGACGGATCAGAGTTTATTTTCATCAGTCAAATACGCTTTATTGACAGTGAATTTTGAGACTTGCTATAATTACCCATGCAATCTGATTATTTATATATAAATGAAAGACTGAGGGGTGTAAAAAGATGAAAAGAACATATCAGCCTAGCAAGATTAAACATAAGAGAACTCACGGTTTCCGTGCCCGTATGGCTACTGTTGGTGGACGTAAAGTTCTGGCCAGAAGAAGAGCTAAAGGCAGAAAGGTATTATCCGCATAAGAATCACCTGAAAAGGTGATTTTTTTCTCTATTTGCTCGGAATGAAAAAAGTCAGACGGATAACAAAGAACCAGGAATTTGGTGATATTCTATCCTGCAGAAAATTCACCAAAACCCCTTCCTTTATTCTCTATCGAAAAGAGGCAAAGGAAAATCATGCAAGAATCGGTATTTCTGCAGGAAAGAAGCTTGGAAATGCCGTCGTTCGCAACAAGGTCAAAAGACAGGTCCGCAGCCTGATCGATGAAGTTTTTGATTTTGATGAACCCTGGGATTTTGTCCTGATTGTCCGGCCGGGCTATCTGAAAAATGATTACGCTCAGCTAAAAAATGAACTTTCAGATGCAAGAAGAAAAGCACTGAAATCCAGTGCGAAAAGAGGAAAATAAATGAGTAAAATTCGCAGACATTACAAGGTGCTCCTGCTTAGTCTGTTTGTTCTGCTGACATGCTCTGCCTGTTCGAATCCACGTGGTACGGACGGAAAGACAAAAGTGGACCAGATCATTGCGTCGGAGAAAATTGAGATTGACAAATCACAGGTCAATATTGAAGAAGTTGCGGATCCCGCTTTAAAGGAAGAATTGATTTCCGATACGAGCGATGTCGTAACGATTGAACCTACAAGCTGGTCAAGTGCCTGGGGCAATGGCTGGTTTGACGGACTGATTGTCTGGCCAATTGCCCAGCTGATCAACGTTCTGGCTTCCTTTACAGACGCTGGATGGGGAATTATTCTGACAACGCTTCTGATTCAGCTGCTGATTTATGTATTAACTTATAAATCTCAGCTTTCTCAGCAGAGAATGCAGGAACTTCAGCCTGAAATGCAGAGGATCCAGAATAAATACGCTGGAAAAAATGATGAACGCAGCCGCATGTTAATGGCTCAGGAAACTCAGAAGCTTTACACTGACAATGACATTCATCCGTTTGGAAGCATTCTGGTGATGTTCATTCAGCTGCCGGTCATGATGGGAATGTTCTATGCCACCATGCGCGCAGCGACAACGGTTTATGGAAGCTTCATGGGTATGCCATTATCAGAAACCCCACTTGGAGCTTTCGCCAACCTCGACTGGGGTCCAATCATCATTTATGCATTAATGATTGTTATGTCCATTGTTTCCATGCAGCTTCCAAAATGGATGGGCAAGATGGACAAGAAAAAACAGGAAGCAAACCAGAAGAAATCCAAATTCAAGAAAAAAGAAGAACAGTCTCAGGGCGGTATGATGGCCAATACCATGAATATGACGATGTACATGACAACCGCAATGGTTGCCTTCATGTATATTTCATGGCCAATCGCCATGTCCTTTTACTGGCTTGTTTCTTCGGCTATTCGTTCCGGAATGAGTGTTCTTTCTCATTACGTTTCGAATAAAAAAGCAGCTGCCCAGGCTGCAAATGCAGCACACGATGCAGGAATTCTGAAAAACAGAAAGAAGTAGGTTGCGGATATGGAATTTGCAAAATTTACCGGCAAAACTCTCGAAGAAGCCCTGAACCTGGCTTCTGATTCAAAAGAGGTCCCTGTAGAAGAACTCGTTTATACCATTACTGAAGAAAAGGCTGGACTATTTGGCCTGAAAAAATCAGTAGAGATTGAAGCCTATTGCTGGAAGGATATTTCCGATTTTATTGCGGATTATGTTCAGCAGTACTTTGATAATGCAGATCTGGATGGTGAAACCGAAGTCAGCCGTGAAGATGATAATTTCTATCGGGTGATGGTCAATACCAATGCCAATGCTTTATTGATCGGTAAAGGTGGAAGAACCTTACAGAGTTTCAACCGTCTTGTTCAGGCAGCTGCTTCTGCTGCCTTCAAAAAACGAGTAAGACTTCTGATCGATGTCAACGGCTATAAGGAAGATCGCTATGAAAAGGTCTGCCGCATGGCTATGCGGGTTGCCCGTGATGTACGCCGTACCCATGTGGATGCAGTGCTTCCTCCCATGCCAGCCGATGAGCGCAAGGCCGTTCATAATGCGCTAAGTGATATGGATTACATCTCAACCAAATCAAAAGGTGAGGGAGCCGGACGCCAACTGCAGATTTTATATACGCCAGGCAAAGTGTCTGATTAAAACTTGAATACAAGTAACGGGAAGAAATTCCCGTTTTTTGTCGTTTCATCACTAGTTGTGCTGTATCAGGATTTGAATTTATGTCCCATGGCTGCCTGGATCATGAAAGATCCGGGAGTCATGATTGTGAGCCAGGCATATGACTTTCTTCAATGAAGATTGCACGATTGAATACAATCAAACAAAAAGTGAGTATTCATATGAAAAGTCAGAAATTTGTATCATTCAGACTGGTTGGATGATATTCAAGTCGCTGAGATCTTTTTGGATAATCCGTTATTAGGAAGCTTATTTAAAAAAGTTTGATTTAATGAATCGCTGACGAAATCGAGCAGGGAGATAAAAATATGAAAATTATAGTAGGTCTGGGAAATCCAGGACTCCGTTACGATAATACAAGACATAATGCAGGATTTATGGTGATGGATCGCATCGCAGAAATACTCAATGAAAAAATTGAAAAAGAAAAATTCGAAGGAAAATATGTAAAGACCAGAGTGAATGGTGAAGAAGTTATTTTATTAAAGCCGACGACTTTCATGAACAATTCCGGTTTTTCGCTGCGTGCCTGTATGGATTTCTTTAAGGTTTCCAACAAGGATATTCTGGTCATTTATGACGATATGGATATGCCAGTAGGAAAAATCCGACTAAGACAAAAGGGAAGTGCTGGCGGACATAATGGAATCAAATCGGTGATTACCTGTGCCATGACAAATGAATTCGATCGGATTCGGGTAGGTATTGGCAGGGATCCGCAAATTCCAATTGTGAACTATGTTTTATCCAGGTTTAAAGCAGAAGAACAGGAAGATTTAAAAAAATCCGTAGATGAAGCAGCCGAAGCGGCTATTTATTCGATCAGCCATTCTTTTGCGGACACGATGAATCGCTTTAATCATAAATAAGGAAAACAAAAGGATTCATCATTACATAATAGAAGGGATAAAAATCTATGGAAAAACAGATCCAAAGCGCTCTGATGAATAATCCACTGACAACGGAAATCGTAAATGGATCCGATCATGTAGGAAACCTTTCGTTGATGGAAGAAGCGCTGACTTTAGCGGCGGCCTTTAAGAAAGACCAGAAAACTCGAATTATCGTTAAGAAAAACCGCTACGAAGCCCAGCAGCTTTTTTCACGATTAGCTATGCTGGATGAGTCGGTCAATTTATTTGTGATGGAAGAATCATTACGGGTTCAGGCGATTGCTTCTTCTATAGAAGATTCTGTCAGTCAGTTAGGCTCTCTGATTCATTTATCAAAGAATGAACCCCAGATTCTGATTGTTAATGCGGCGGCCTATTTGCGCTTTTTGCCGGATGTTCAGTTCTTTAAAAACTCTGCGATCGATCTGCATGTGGGTATGGAAATCACAATGAATGATCTTCGCGCAAAGCTCAACCGTATTGGGTATACAAAAGTCAATTATGTCGAACACCCATCTTCCTTTGCCAGCCGTGGTGGAATTATCGATATTTATTCGGTGGAATATAACAACCCGATTCGCGTTGAATTTTTTGATACTGAAATTGATTCGATACGTTTTTTTAATCCGGAAACTCAAAGAACGATTTCTTCGACAGATTCTGTGCACATTTCACCGGCTACAGATATTCTGTTTTCGGATGAACAGATTGAAGAACTCGATGAAAAAATTCATAAACGGCTCGATAAGGAACTTTCTTCCATCAAGAATGAAGAAGATCAGGAAATTCTTAAGGATGCGATTTTTCAGGATCTTGAAAATCTGAAAAACTATGCTCCAGAACCGGCTCTCTATAAATACTTTGGTTATCTGAAGCCTGGCAAACTGACTGATTACATTGATGGTGAAGTCATTTTTTCTACCGTAGAAGAGGTGGAGTCATATGTTAAACAGCTGGTAATAGATAATACAGCGTTTATTCAGGAACAGGTTCAGGATCATCGTTCACTTGGCCGTTATACCCTGTTTCATGATCTTTTTGATATGGAAAAAGAGAATAAGCCGATCTATTTCCATGATTTTATTTCTTTCGAACATCCCGTTCATTCTGAGATTTTCCCTCCTGATCCTCATTCATCCAACTGGATGGCATGGGTAGCCGAAGAAGGAAAACAGGATGATGTTTATTTTGCACTGGAAAAAGAAGATCTTGATCTGATGAAAGATCGTATGGATACCACGGGCTTCAAATTTATCGATGCGGATTTTTATGAAGGCTTCAAGATGCCCGGTTTTAAGGTTTATACCCGTAAAGAAATCTTTCATCATACAAACCGCAGAACCCCCTACCAGAAAACCTTCAAGGAAAGTCAGGTCCTCAATGATATTCTCGAACTCGAAAAAGGGGATTATGTCGTTCATGGCCAGTATGGAATTGGACAGTATTTAGGAATAGTCACCCGGGAACAGAATGGAAAAAGTGCAGACTATCTTCATATTGTTTATCGGGATGGCGATGATCTGTATGTTCCTCTTAACAAATATCAGATGATCCGTAAATTCATCTCCAAGGAAGGTGTTGGAACCAAATTATCCAAATTAGGATCCGGACAATGGGAAAAGACAAAAAAAAGAGTCAGTGAAAAGGTTGAAGAAATTGCAGGGCGGCTGGTTGATCTATATGCCGTTCGAAATCAGAATATTGGCTATGCCTATCCGCCAGATGGAGCCCTTGAGCGCGAATTTGATGAAGCTTTTGAATATGAATCAACGCCGGACCAGTTAAGAGCCACCGCTGAAATCAAGACAGAAATGGAAAAACCAAAACCGATGGATCATCTGCTGTGCGGAGATGTTGGTTTTGGTAAAACTGAAGTGGCTATGCGCTGTGCCTTTAAGGCCATTTGCAATGGAAAACAGGTCGCTTTTCTATGTCCAACCACTATTCTTTCCATGCAGCATTATGAAACGCTGAAAAAACGATTTGATGCCATTGGAGCCAAGGTGGCTATGGTCAATCGCTTTGTCAGTGGAAAGGAAATGAAGGAGATTGAAAAGGGGCTTGAAGATGGAACCATTGATATTGTCGTAGGAACCCATCGCCTGTTCAATCAGAAAATTAAGTATAAGGATTTAGGTCTTCTGATCATTGACGAAGAGCAGCGTTTTGGAGTGGAGCATAAAGAAAAGATCAAAGAGATGAAAAATAATATCGATGTTCTTTCCCTGTCAGCTACACCAATTCCAAGAACTATGCAGATGTCCTTAATTGGAGTCAGAACAATTTCACAGCTGAATACTCCACCAGCACAGCGTCACCCAATTCAGACCTATGTCATGGAAAAAAGAGGGAAGACAATCGAAGAGATCATCCAGCGCGAACTGGCGCGTGATGGTCAGGTCTTCTATATGCATAACCGGGTTCAGGATATTTTCAGAGTCGCTAAAGATCTTGAATCAAAATTTCCGGATGCCGGAGTGGGTGTGGCGCATGGGCGAATGAGCCGTGAAGAAATCGAAGAGATCATGTATGACTTTTCTCAGGGAAAATTCAAGATTCTCGTCTGTACGACAATTATTGAAACTGGATTGGATATTGCCAATGCCAATACGATAATTATCGAAAACGCGGATCGTTTTGGGCTGGCACAGCTTTATCAGATTCGAGGACGTGTTGGCCGAAGAGATAAGCTTGCCTATTGTTATTTAATGGTTACACCGGACAAGACTCTTTCAGAAGCAGCGTCCAAACGTTTAAAGTCCATCAAGGAATTTACCCAGTTAGGCTCTGGATATAAAATCGCGATGCGAGATCTGACGATCCGGGGAGCCGGAGATATGCTTGGTCCTAAACAGGCCGGATTTATTGATCAGGTCGGGCTCGATATGTATCTTGAAATGTTATCGGAAGCCATCGCCAGAAAACAGGGAAAGATTCCAGAAGAAAAGAAAGAAACCAAGATATCGGGAGTTTCTGTGGATGATGGATACATTCCAGCTCCGTTTACTTCTTCGGATGGAGATAAACTTTCCCTGTATCAGGAGATGAGAGCCATATCAAGCTATAAGGAGCTTGATGAATATGAAAAGAGAATTCAGGATCTGTTTGGTAAGATCCCTAAAGAAGTGATAAAACTTTTTGATCAGAAGCGTCTGGACCTGTTTGCCAATGAGCCAGGGGTGGCATCGATTAAAGAAAATGGAAAACAGATCGTCATTTCCATGGAAGAACAGTGGAGCCGCAATGTTGATGGTCTTCGTCTGTTTCAGGATATGGGAAGAGTCAGCCGTATGGTAAAGATGACCTATAAGAATAAGCAGATTCAGATCTTCTTTGATAAAAAGAAAAACTATCTGCAGCTGATACAAAAAATCTCTCAGATTGTTTTAGATCCAACGTATATGAAAACTCGCTAAGTCATTATCAAACCTATGGATCGATGGACACAAACCAGGATGAGTAAGAATCGTTTAAACTGAAAATCCAAACCTTTTGCAAAATGAAAATGGAATAGAAGATCGATAATATGCATATAAAATTCTTATCGATCTTCTTTTTCTCTTATGGAAATTGAAAGCAGGTGAATCCTTTTATGCGTCTTGATAAATATTTAAAAGTGGCCCGGATTCTGAAAAGAAGAGAAGCTGCCAAAGAGCTCGCCTTACAGGATCGAGTATGGATTAACGGTCGTCTGGCCAAGCCAAGTTCTGAAGTTGAAGTGGGTGATGAGATCCGCCTGAAGTTTGGTTATCGAATGTTGACGATTAAAGTCGAAGACATTCAAAAGCAGGTGTCCAAACAGAATGCTGCATTGCTTTTCAGTGTCATTTCTGAGGATCGTTTAGATGATGAATCCGACAAATCCATTGGATAATTTGAAAGCACCAGGCAGTCTTCTCGAACAGAAAACATCTGAAACCAAAGTCTTCAGAGATCCGATTCATGGTTACATTCGGGTGGAATATCAGATCGTCTGGGATCTGATTAATTCAAGAGAGTTTCAGCGACTTCGCAGAATCCATCAACTAGGCGGCGTTTCTCTGGTCTATCACAACGCCGAACATACCCGGTTTTCTCATTCATTAGGTGTCTATGAACTTTGCCGAAGAATGATTACTGAAGTCGATTCGATCAGAAGTATTCTTAATCAACAGGAGCAGATCACGGTCTTGATTGCCGCATTGCTTCATGATATTGGTCATGGACCGTATTCTCACTTCTTTGAATCGATTTCAAAAATCAGTCATGAAGATCTGGGAACGATGATAATTGAATCGGATCAGACAGAAATCAATCAGATTTTAGAGAAAGCTCAAAATGGTTTATCCAAACGAGTCACATCCATTTTGAAAAAAGAGTCTGAGCCCCATCTGATGTCAAGTATGATCAGTTCCCAGATCGATGCGGATCGTATGGATTTTCTTTTACGGGATGCCTTTGAAACAGGAACGACGTATGGAAATTTCGATCTGGAACGAATTTTGCGAACACTCAGAGCGGATCAAGACTCATTATTCATCAAGAAAAGCGGCATCCACTCGGTCGAAGATTATATAATGGCAAGATATCAGATGTATTTTCAGGTCTATCAGCATCCCGACAGTTATGGTTATGAACTGCTGATCGAACGTTTCTTTAAACGATTAGAACAGATTGAAAATGAGAATCAGATGATGAATAAAGATCTGGATCCGGATAAGCAAATGATTGATATGGCCAGTGATCTTAAAAATCCTTTACGAATGCTTCACAAAGGACAGATCCATCTTTTAGATGAGACTCTGTTAAATATGGTCATTCGAAAAGCGTTGGATTTCCATGATGAAATTCTGAAAGATCTGGCTGAACGGATCATTAATCGAAAACTGTTTAAATGGATGGATCAGCCAGGTGATCAGGACTTAAAAATAATCCGGGCCGAGTTGAAAAAGCATAACCTTCCTGAATCGATATATCTTCAGGAAATTGAACTCTCCACTGGTGAATATCTTCCTTATCATGAAAAGAGTGAACCAATCCTGGTTCTTGATATGGATGGTTCAAGGAAATATCTTTCAGAGTGTTCAGCCATCGCCAAGGCTCTTTTAAGCGTCCAAAAACCTGACAGCCATCGAATCTATTTTCCTGAATTGATTCTGGATACATTAATAAAGGATCAGACTGATAATAAGAACAGTTATGATTAAATGAACAAATACAAACAGGCAGACTACAGTCAAAAAAAAGAATCAATACAGAATTCATTCAGTTCAGAAATCAAAAGTATCATGAAGATTTACTAATAGAAGTTATAAAAGGCGGATGGGCTTAAGGATAAACAAAAAAAGCAGTCCGCTTTTCTCTTTGTCCAGTTGGAAACCGTCACCACAAAAAAGTCGATGACTAAAGGATATTTCGCTAAAATCTTAACCATAATTCTCAGTAAGTTTGAGATTTGGCGGATTGTTGGCGGTATTGTTGAATGTCAGGTTGTTTGTGTTATAGTTTTTTCGCTATGAAAAGACACGTACAGCTGATCGAACTGGCTTCAAATAAAAAAACATTTGATAAAGAAGCTGAAGTTCATGCCGTCGGCAAGGCTGGTCTGGAAATTATTATGGAAAATCCAGAAGCCGCTGGACGGGAAATATGGAAGATTTTTGAAGATTCTGCTCTGATCGATTCCTTATATGAAAATTCGATCCGTATGATCATCCGAAAGGGTCATCCGTTACGAATGCTGATACGAACGGAATTTGGCGATATGGAAATGGAAGCGGATCTGATCCGTTATGAATGCATCCATCAAAACCATCAGACAAGAGCAATTCTTGAATATTCAATTCCTGAATCCGATGAAATCATCGGTTTTGAATTAAAGATTCTTTGATGCAAATCACAGATTCAAAGAATTTTAAAACGAAATAACATCAATAGAAGGAGGCTTATTTTGGCTGCTATAGATAAGGAACTGCAGGAATCGCTTGCGGCTGCGGCAAAAAAATCATTTGATCTCGACTTGAATCCATCTGAAATTCTGATTGAAATACCAAAGCGAAAGGATCAGGGAGACTTCTCTACGAACCTCGCCATGCAGCTGACAAGAACTCTGCATAAAAACCCAAGAGAGATCGCAAATGCTCTGCTTGAAAACATCGAAAATCCTATGATTGATTCCAAAAGTATTGCTGGTCCCGGATTCATCAATTTTGTATTAAAGAGTGACCGCTACGCTAAAGTCGTAGAAGATATTCTGACAAAACAAGAGGACTACGGAAATGGCAAACCCAATGGAATCAGAGTCAATCTGGAATATGTTTCAGCCAACCCGACTGGATCTCTTCATTTAGGTCATGCCCGTGGGGCAGCCTGGGGAGATGCCATCAGCCGCATTATGAAAAAAGCCGGTTATGATGTCACCCGTGAATACTATGTCAATGATGCTGGAAATCAGATTCGCAATCTGGCTTTATCTTTACACGCCCGTTACCTGCAGGCCCTGGGTAGAGAAGCTGAAATTGGTCAGGATGGATATCTTGGAAAAGATATAGAAGATAAGGGAAAAGAGCTTGCCGAAAAATATGGTGAGCAGTATGCCGATTTTACAGAGAAAAATCTTGATTTCTTCCGTAAGGAAGGAATCGCCTTTGAGCTGGCAAAAATTCAGAAGGATCTGAAGGATTTCCGTGTTGAATTCGATGTATGGAGTTCTGAACAGGCCCTTCGCGATGCCGGTGAAGTGGAACGTGTTCTTAAAATTCTTGAAGACCAGAACAAAACCTATGAAAAGGATGGAGCCCTCTGGTTTAAGACAACAGAATACAATGATGATAAGGACCGTGTTTTAAGAAAACAGGATGGAAGCTATACTTACCTGGTCCCAGATATCGCTTATCACAATAATAAGTATGACCGTGGATTTGATCAGCTGATTGATTTCTTTGGTGCCGATCATCATGGATACATTCCACGTCTGAAAGCCAGTATGGCCGCTTTAGGACATAATCCGGATATTCTGAATGTAGACATCATTCAGATGGTTCGTCTGGTTGAAGACGGTGAAGAAGTGAAGATGAGTAAACGTCTTGGCAATGCGATGACCATTAATGAATTAGTTGACATGGTCGGAGTCGATGCCGTTCGTTATTTTTTCGTGAACCGTGCCCTGGATTCTCATCTGGATTTTGACCTGAAACTGGCAAAAAGTCAGTCTAACGACAATCCGGTTTACTATGCTCAATACGCTCACGCCAGAATGTGTTCCATTCTGAAGAATTCACCAGAATATCCAGCCGTTGATAATTATGAAGGTCTTGATCATGAAAAAGAGATCGAACTTCTTAAAGTTCTTCAGGATTATGAAAATGTCGTAGCTGAAACGGCCCAAACCCGTCAGGTTCATCGAATCGCTCATTACATTCAGAATCTGGCAACGAAATTCCATAGCTTCTATACATTCTGCAGAGTCAATGATTCAGAAAACCCTGAACTCTCCGCAAAACGTTTAGCTTTAGTGAACGCAAGCCGTATCGTACTGGCCAATGCGCTCAATCTTCTTGCTGTAGAAGCTGTAGAATGCATGTAATAAATTGTATCTGAACATTTGGCTTTGAATTTTAATTCAAGCTTGTAGAATGTTTGTGTCAAAGGAGATTATTAGATATGAAAAAGTCGATGATCGAAACAGCGTATCATGTTCTTTCTGATGAAAAACATCCAATGCCGTTTCTTGAACTGTGGAACGTTGTCGCTAAAGAGATGGGATTTACTCCTGATCAGCAGGAATCTAACATTGCTCAGTTTTTCAGTGATCTTTCCCTCGATGGCCGTTTTGCCAATTTGAAGGGAAACAGCTGGGATCTTCGCAAACGTCAGTCTTTAGCCAATACAAAAGTCGATACCGATTCCATCAGTATTGAAGACGAAGAGGACGAACCAGAATTTACTGATGATGAAACTGAAGAGTCCATCGTCCTGAAAGAAAATCAGGAAGAAGAAAACTAATATCGTGTTAAAACTCTTCATTCCAAATAGCATGATTTGTCACTTTATTCTGTCAAAATGAGGACAGAAAGGAGAGGAATGCAAAAAAGGGGCTGTTAAATTTCGACTGATTTTTCATCAGCGAGATTTACAGCCCCTTTTTCTATGCTTTTTATCTGATTCAATCCTGTTTTATGATGTGTTTTTCCGCTCAAGTCAATTTTTGAACGTAACCTTTTGAAATTTGCACGGGCTTAGATCCTCCGGTTCCAGTCGATATTCTGTATTCGACTAGAACTGGAGGATTTTATGCATAATTATCTGTTTTCCAAATCCCGTGAACTGAATCAGGAACAGTGGATGAACCTGGTTGATCAATATCAGGTGTCAGGTCTGACTCAGGCTGGCTTCTGCGTCCAAAACGGCCTGGCTTTATCCACCTTCCAGTACTGGCGCAGAAAAGCTGCCGTCGTATCGCCTGCTTCAGCGGCTCTTGAATTCGTAGAAATTGACAGGACGGTCTTCCTGGATTTGGAAGGATCAGACGAGAGTCCAAAGCCGGTGATTGAAATCACTGACAGCGACCGAACGATCCGT
>NZ_MPJW01000083.1 GCF_001945525.1 Ileibacterium valens | reverse complement strand
TTCAAGACTTCTCCGAATACTCGAATAAGTTAGTTTCAGCCTGATTTCATCAGTGTCTGCCCATTTGCGAGGCTGCGTTTGTCTTGATAGAGAGGTGCAATTCAAAACTGATTACGAGAAGAGGTTTCTATGAAAAAATCAAAAGCTCCTTATTCACTTTTCGTCGGTATCGATATTTCCAAAGGGAAAGCCGACGCTGCACTCCTTCAAGTCTTTCCTGACAGATCCAGGAAAGATAAGATGCTCCGCAAGAAAATCAGAGTGGGTTTTTCCAAATCTTCTGTTGGTGAGTTTCATCAGACTGTTCTGAAATACGCTGATGAGCAGTGTTCCAGAATCGTCTACGCCATGGAAGACACAGGTATCTACTATCGCGGGTTCTATTCCTTTCTAAGCACTCTGCTTCAAAAGCAGGAATCTGTCGTGGTTCTCAAACCATCCTATGTGAGTCATTGGTGTTCTCTTCATGAAAGAAGCAAGTCCGATCCGCTTGATGCTCAGTCTATTGCGCAGATTGTCGCCTACGAACGAGACTTCAAGACTGTAGACCCTTCTTTTACCCATGAAAAAAGGGAATACAGCGCACTTAGAACTGAAACTCGTCGATACCAGCAGATCAGAAAGATGGATTCCCAGGAATCCACACGACTGATCGGCCTGGCTGATATTCACTGTCCGGAGCTCGCCAAAGTTTTCGGTACAGGAATGACGTTTCTGAAAGTTCTATCTGTATTTCCCACTGTTCATGATATCATCCATGCCGACAAACAGGAATTGCTTTCTCTGATTAAGACGTCGAGCAAAAATCACTTTGGGCAGGATAAACTCGATGAGCTGCTCTCATTGTGTGAAGACTCGTTGAGTCAGCTGGAACCTTCAGAAGCTGACCGCAGAACGATCAGAAGTCTGGTCAGTCATGTTCTTTCACTCAGAGAAGAGCTGTCTTCTATCAGAAAGAATCTAAGGGATATGTGTGAAAACATGCCTGGCTACAGTCAGCTGATTTCCATGCCTGGATTCGGCCTGATTACAGCTTCCGTTGTTCTGGCTGAGATCATGGATATCGGCAGGTTTAAAAGCGCTGATGCTCTGATTGCCTATGCAGGGACAGATCCTGTGAACAAACGCTCAGGATCATCTGTTCATTCCGAAGGAAAGATCTCCAGGAATGGCTCACGTTATCTCAGACATGCCATTATCATGGCTGCCGAGTTTGCCAGGCGACACAACCCTGTACTGGCTGCGCTCTTCACCCGTCTTAAGGCAGGCCAGAAAAAGAGACACTATCTGGCGCTTGTCGCTGTAGCCAATAAGCTGCTTCGGTACGTCTATTCTGTGCTGAAAAGCAATAAGGATTTCGTAATCAATTTCAAAGATCTGCAAAAGCTCAGGGAAGAGACCCGATTAACGTTCTTCCAAAACATCACTACTGAGATTCCAAAGCATAGCCTGAGAAGCATCTATCGCTATGAAGATGAATCA
>NZ_MPJW01000233.1 GCF_001945525.1 Ileibacterium valens | reverse complement strand
GGCATTTTGCTTTCTGGTTCTAAGCTGGCTTTATTGAAAAATGGAAACAAAATTATGCGGCTGCTCCTATCGGCAGCTGCCAACTTTTTAATTGATATTTCGGCAACTTTTCAATTGACATATACAACGGCAGCAACCTCTTCTTTACAGGTAAAAAACAAAAATACGGATGCTGTTTATTCTCATAACAAACATTCATATATCGGTTTACTGTTGGTATTTCTATCCTGTTTTGATCAACCGATCATACAGTCATCATTCCATCAAAATATATTTCTTCGGCTGCGCTTACCTGATGTGATCAATGGGGGATCCTGGTTCGATATTTCCTTCTTTTATTTCTTTGACCAGAAGTTCCAAATCATCCATAATTGCTTCTCCATTTTTTATTTCCCTTATTGAAGAAGACCATACTATTGCATGATCGCTTTGCAGTTGAACTGCTTCGATATTTCCACAGCCAGAAATGATCAAAGCAAAATTCATTGGTTTATCACTTGTCATAAGTGGTTTGCTTATCCACTCATTTTCAAAGTCTCGACTTTGTTCAAATTCGGAGATATTCACTTTATTATACTGATCGCCAAACAGGAATTCTAAAAAAGATCCTCCCAGTTTAAACCAGTAATTGCTGATTGACTATCTTCTAAAATTTGAAATAGTTTCCAATCTGAATCAGCCTCTCTTCTAATTACAAAGCTCATATCACCGTATTCAGTTGTAACCTGAAGTGTCTTATCTTCCACATTGTCGCTTCTTGAGCTTTGAATTAATGCGCGTGAGGACTTATTTTGGATAATCTGCCATTGATAATTATTTCGATACATTTCAAATCCATTGGCTCGGGCAGCTTGTTGAATGCTGGCTTCTAAAGAATAATCATAAATCTCATAATTCGTGCAGGCAGAGTATTCTGGCCATATGGATTGCTTTGATTCAACTTGATCCATTGAACTGGCACAGCCAGAAACAGGCAGACAAAAAGCTGTAATAACAGACGAAATAAGTATTTTAATATCTTTCAGATAAGAATCCTGCATTGAAATATCCACTGATATCTTACTTTCCAGGTTGAGATCTTCCGATACTATTTACTCATATCGAATATAAAAAAACAATATCTATAAAAATATATAAAACGGAGTCACCGATATAATATATTAATTAACGATAAAAAATAGAGTAACATAATAAAGTTATCGAAATTTATTATATTGCTGTATATTTGACAATAAACCTCTGTTGATTTAGTGCAATCTTTTCGGTTTCAATTGAAAAAAATTCGAAAACAAAAAAGCAAGCTGTTTTAGCTATTTTTGTGGCGAATCACAAGCATAACAGACGTTTTTGATTTCTCTTTCAGGTTTTATGTGAAAGTTTGTTACGGGTAAAGTTTAAATGTCCAATCCGGGTAATGATTACATGTACAAAAATGTTATTGGTTATCTGATTGGATCTCATGAATCCACCTTAAGAAACTGATTCTGGAGGTGGAATTTTCATG
>NZ_MPJW01000288.1 GCF_001945525.1 Ileibacterium valens | reverse complement strand
AGAGTGTAATTTTATCTGTGTAAGTCGAGAGCGTACGGCTCGGCCTGCACAGATTTTTTTTGCGATTTGTGCTTTTATTAAGAAAAGAGGAAATGAAATCATGGCTAAAATCAAACGCAATCCTGCAGCACGAGAGTTGGCGAAACTCATCATGTCACAATATGATCCGCAGTCTTCCAAAGACCTGGATGAAGCTCTGAAGGAAGTCTTTGGCACAGCTTTTGAAGAGATGCTCCAGGCTGAAATGGATGAACACCTCGGCTATTCGAATAACAGTAAAGAGCCCAAAGAAACTGAAAACAGAAGAAACGGCTACGGTAAGAAGACTCTGAAAACAACTCACGGCGAAGTGCCTGTCCAGGTCCCCAGAGACCGCGATGGGTCTTTTAAGCCTGAGATCCTGCCTAAACGCCAACGAGATGTATCCGGCATCGAAGATAAAGTCATCTCCATGTACGCCCGAGGGATGAGCCAGAGAGACATTTCCAAAACGATCGAGGAGATCTATGGCTTTTCCATCTCCCATGAAATGGTCTCCAAAATAACAGACCGTATCCTTCCGGATGTACAGGAATGGAAGAACAGACCGTTGAAATCCTGTTATGCTTTCTTGTTCGTAGACTGTCTCTATGTCCCGCTGCGGGATGAAAGGGGAAGCCATGAAACTGCAGTCTACGTCATCCTTGGCTATGACCTCCAAGGCAGAAAGGAGATCCTCGGCTTATGGCTCAGTCCCACGGAAAGCAAGAACCAGTGGATGCAGATTTTTGATGAAATCAAGGCGAGGGGCGTCGATGATGTCTTCTTTATCAGTATGGACGGTGTATCCGGGCTGGAACAGGGAGCCAAAGCGGTTTTTCCGGAAGTCGTGGTGCAGCGCTGCATCGTGCACCTGATCCGCAACTCCATCCGCTATATCCCATCCAAAGATTACAAGGCATTCACGGCAGATCTCAAAAAAGTCTATGGAGCCGTGAATCTTACAACAGCCAGAGCCGAATTTGAAAAACTCTGCTATACGTGGAAACAGTATCCGGGAGCTGTGCGGGTCTGGGAAAGGAACTTCCAGCACGTGGAGCAGCTTTTCGAATATGGTTCAGAAGTGCGCAGGATCATGTATACGACCAATGCGATCGAATCCGTCAACGCCAGTCTGAGAAAAGTAACGAAAAAAGGGTCATTCTCCAATGAGGCAGCCCTCAACAAAGCCTTATATCTCCGGATCCAGGAACTGGAAGATAAATGGTCCAAAGGACATATCATGAAATGGTCAGTGGTGCTCAATCAGCTGATGACCGATGAAAGGTTTGAGAAACGGATCGGAAAGTATTTGAACTAGAGTGATCCGTTCACTGCCTCTAAAAATGCAACATGCCCGATCCGTTCTGTCAAGGGCAAGCCCCTTCGGGGTCCTGTGGACCCTGGACAGAACAGACCAGGCATGTAGTGTTTGAATCAGGCAGTGAACTGGTCCAGTAAACTAACGGCTGTAAAACTACTTACACAGTTTAGTTGACAGATCC
>NZ_MPJW01000125.1 GCF_001945525.1 Ileibacterium valens | reverse complement strand
TTCTCCTTAGAAAGGAGGTGATCCATCCCCACGTTCCCGTAGGGATACCTTGTTACGACTTAACCCCAGTCGTCGGCCCCGCCTTCGACGGCTCACTCCCTTGCGGGTTATGCCGCCGGCTTCGGGCGTTGCCGGCTTCCATGGTTTGACGGGCGGTGTGTACAA
Source organism: Ileibacterium valens (assembly GCF_001945525.1). GTDB lineage: Bacteria > Bacillota_I > Bacilli_A > Erysipelotrichales > Erysipelotrichaceae > Ileibacterium > Ileibacterium valens. The sequence continues at coordinate 1,395 of NZ_MPJW01000125.1, read as the reverse complement.
GGCCCGGGAACGTATTCACCGCGGCATGCTGATCCGCGATTACTAGCGATTCCGCCTTCATGAAGCCGGGTTGCAGGCTTCAATCCGAACTAAGACGCCTTTTGACGGTTCGCTTGCCATCACTGGTTTGCTTCGCGCTGTAGACGCCATTGTAGTACGTGTGTAGCCCAGGCCATAAGGGGCATGATGATTTGACGTCATCCCCGCCTTCCTCCGGTTTGTCACCGGCAGTCTGATATGAGTCCTCAACTCAATGTTAGCAACATATCATAAGGGTTGCGCTCGTTGCCAGACTTAACTGAACATCTCACGACACGAGCTGACGACAACCATGCACCACCTGTGTGGAAGATAACCTCCAGCTTATCTCTAAGCCTTCGCTTCCCATGTCAAGGCCTGGTAAGGTTCTTCGCGTTGCTTCGAATTAAACCACATACTCCACCGCTTGTGCGGGCCCCCGTCAATTCCTTTGAGTTTCACACTTGCGTGCATACTCCCCAGGCGGAGGAGTCATTGCGTTGGCTTCGGCACCGCATTTCATTGCGACACCTGCTCCTCATCGTTTACGGCGTGGACTACTAGGGTATCTAATCCTATTTGCTCCCCACGCTTTCGTGCCTGAGCGTCAGTTTCAGTCCAGGCGGCCGCCTTCGCCACTGGTGTTCTTCCATATCTCTACGCATTTTACCGCTACACATGGAGTTCCGCCGCCCTCTCCTGTACTCAAGTTCTCCAGTCTCATCAGCCAACAGAAGTTAAGCTTCTGCCTTTCACTCATGACTTGAAGAACCGCCTGCTCACCCTTTACGCCCAATCATTCCGGATAACGCTTGCCACCTACGTATTACCGCGGCTGCTGGCACGTAGTTAGCCGTGACTTTCTGGCCGGGTACCATCCAAAGAAAAGCATTTCCTCTTTCCTTCCTTTTTCCCCGGCAACAGAGCTTTACAATCCGAAGACCTTCTTCGCTCACGCGGCATTGCTCGTTCAGGGTTGCCCCCATTGACGAAAATTCCCTACTGCTGCCTCCCGCAGGAGTCTGGGCCGTGTCTCAGTCCCAGTGTGGCCGTCCGCCCTCTCAGGCCGGCTATGCATCATCGCCCTGGTGAGCCGTTGCCTCACCAGCCAGCTAATGCAGCGCAGGACCATCCATCCCCGAAGCGTCTCGCGCTTCTTTCATTTCGCTTAAAGGCTTAAGCAAAACCCATGCGGTATTAGTTTCCGTTTCCAGAAATTATCCCCCAGGTATGGCCAGGTTCCCTACGTGTTACTCACCCGTTCGCCACTGTATCCAAAGATACCGTTCGACTTGCATGTATTAGGCATGCCGCCAGCGTTCATCCTGAGCCAGGATCAAACTCTCCATTTGATTTGACTCAACGCTTTTGCGTTTT
>NZ_MPJW01000109.1 GCF_001945525.1 Ileibacterium valens | reverse complement strand
TTTTTTTTTGCCTGACATATGGCAGAGTCAGTGACCTGGATTTTATGCGTCTTGAAGTAAGTCAGATTCTGCTGGCGAATAGAGCCGCTTGTCAGAGAAGCGATAAAACGAGCAATACGGGAAAGGCTAATTTTTCTGTTTCGCGTGAAGGCTTCGCCTTCAATCAGGGAACGATCCGGGCAGTCTGTCAGACCGTCCAGGTAAGAATAGAAGATTTGGCGATACTGTTTAGGGGATTTCGAATGGGTCAAAATAACCACCTCCGAAATCCTTCGGATTATGGATTAGTTCCGAGTTTTGGTCTGTCAAGTGCCATATTCGGATAATCTATAAACTTTTGGAGTAGCTCCACTGCTTGTGTTAAAAATCAAAAAAACGAGGAGCGAATTCCGCATGGAAGACACTCCTTAACTTAATGACATTGGTATCTTTAGTTTTTTAAAACAAAAAAAGAACCCGAAGGTCCTTTCCACATAAAATGATGCTGATCAAGATTTCCGAGACGACCATGTCGTCTCTTTTTTTGTCCCAATTCAAAATTTCAAAGAAGGACTTTTTCAAATGAAGATCAATCGTTCTTCTTATCTATTTAGTTATAGTTATGTTTATTCACTACTTATTTATCTTCTTCAGAAAGAACCAGTTCAAGATGAGTGTTTGAAATCTCTAAAAAATTAGCAACAGCTTCTCTTGAAAGTCCGGAAGCAAGCAATTTTACAGCGATTTTTCTGAGTTGCTGATTTCGACCGATTTCAATCCCCTCGTTTTTTTTCAATCCGGATGCCTTCATTTTTCCGATTTTGAATCCTTCGTTTCTGCTGGAATTTTGCATTTGAATAATTGCTTCACACATATTGATCACTCCATTCCTGATCTTTATTTTTCTGTCAAATTCGATTTTTGTTACTGCGTAAATCCAATCATACGCCAGAGGGCTGACATTCGAAAATTCGGCTTCATATTTCTTGAGCACATCATTTAGTTGATACTGATTTTTCGAATTTTTAATAAATACCAGAACTGTACCAACTTCCGGTCCATATTTCACCAGTTCCTCATTGGTCAATGCAAAAGGTTCAATCAGATGCAGCAGATAATATGGCAGTTTCATTACGTACTCTTCAGGGACCTCTAGCATTTCAATCAGATTCTTAGCGCCTGGCCAGGGTTCGGCTGATAACCAGATTACGATCGCTGTCACCAAAGGAAACTTTTTTCCGTTTAGAAAAGAAAGTTATAAATCTCGATTATACAACTGTAATTATTATGTTTTTCATTCTATAAAATCTATTTTGAGCTATTTTTACAACAATATCTGTAACTTCTTTATATTTGACGGGTTGCCCGAAACGAAATTGCCTATATACCATTAAAGGCGAAGAATCTTATGGATTCTGAAACTTTCCTCTCAGGAAAGCTGCAGGACGCAAAGAACTTCGCCTTTTTTACATTGAAGTATTATTGATTCAGACTGACAGAGCACAGAGTTCTCTGATTTCATCATTCCAGGGAAGAACGCTGTCAATGACATCAGCCGGTATAACTGAACCGCGCCATTTCTGGAATCTGTTCATCACCAGTTC
>NZ_MPJW01000270.1 GCF_001945525.1 Ileibacterium valens | reverse complement strand
TTATCGTATTCGTGAGGCTTGAAGCCGAAAAATGGCTGATTCCAGATAAAAATTTCTGGTAGATTCTGAACACCACGATGAAGTGCGGAGCAATTCGCGCTTCTATCTGCTTAACTTAATGACATTGGTATAATTCAGACAGACGGCATTCAATTTTTTAAGCTCTCAGCGTGATTCGATTCGTGACAGTCAGACTGAATATTTTGTCTATGAATCGCTCATTACCCGCTCTATGGAAAGTTTTTTTCATAAACTTGTTTTTTGTATCCGAATTAGTAAAAAAACGTTTTAAAATAGAGACACATCAGGGATGTTATTTTCATCTGTCATTTTGCTGCTTAGACGTCTTTTCACAGATTCGTTTTCAGGCAGGTGAAAGTTATTATCCCCTACTAATTTTGCCAGACTATATTCTATTGTTCATTACTTAGAATATATGATGCTCTTATGGATGCATTTGCCATAAACCCAAGAATAAACGTTTAGAAAGGAAGCAGGACTCCTTCTGAATCCTGTGCACAGTTTTCGTATGACCAATCCAATGGTTTTAATTGTCGAAGATGACAATTCAATCCGCAATCTTATTCAGACTACTCTTAAAGCCCATAACTATCGCTATATCTCCGCCCCTGATGGAGAAGCTGCCATTCTCGAAGCAAGCACACACAATCCGGATGTCATGTTTCTTGATCTTGGCCTTCCAGACATGGATGGAATTGATATTATCGAACGTGTCCGTTCCTGGACCGATATGCCGATTATCGTTATTTCTGCACGGACTGAAGATACTGAAAAAATCAAGGCTCTGGATGCAGGAGCCGATGACTATCTGACAAAACCCTTCTCGGTAGAAGAACTGTTGGCACGCCTGCGTGTAGTTCAGCGCAGACTTCATTTAAACCCCGCAAGTTCTCAGAGTGATTCAACTTTTAAAAACGGTTCCTTGAAAGTTGATTATGCGGCTGGATGTGCCTTCTTAAACGGTGAGGAACTTCATCTGACTCCAATTGAATATAAGCTGCTGACTCTTCTGACTCAGAATATCGGGAAGGTTCTGACTCATACCTTTATTACTCAGAAGATCTGGAACAGTTCAAGACCAAATGATGTTGCCAGTCTTCGAGTATTTATGGCTACTCTGCGCAAAAAGCTTGAACCGAATAAAGGCGGACCTCAGTATATTCAAACCCATATCGGAGTTGGCTATCGAATGCTGAAAGTCGAGTAATCTTGCTGCTGACCAGCTCAATTCACTGAATTTTACTGGTTTCACTTTTTCGATTTTCAGAGATTTCAAAACCCGAACATTTCAAAATCTGATCAATCCCAAATGAAAAGGGGCTGTTAAATTTCTGACAGTCCAAAAATAAAAAGAGGCACCTGATCCGTAATGGATGAGGTGCCTTTTTTGGTAAAATATGTTCATGATCAATAAACAAAATTACCAAACACACTATAACTGTTATGAAATGACCTTTGTCAAGAGTGAATAAGAAGACATATTGCCCCCTTACCCCCATTGATAGTCTTCATTTTGGTTCGATGGTAGACAGCACTTCACAGAAGCTGCACGGCAATTGGCCCCG
>NZ_MPJW01000021.1 GCF_001945525.1 Ileibacterium valens | reverse complement strand
TCGCAGATGACAGAGTGCATTCAGAAACAGGTTCTGCCAAGGGGAAAAGCGAAGCGGCCCTTGGCGGGTTCTGGGTCTGAATGCGACGATGGATCGCGAGTGATGAGCAGGTAATTCCCCCACTGATTCAGGTTTTACAGGCTGAAATTCCTGGCTTGGTCTGATCAGACATCAGAGCACATTCAGGAACATGAACCCCTTTAAGTGGGTAATCACCGCTTTTCCAGTATTCATAGAATTCATTCGGTGAAAGCTTGGCGAGTTTCCACTGATAACGATTCTGATTGCAGTAATTGATCTGTTCATCAAGAAGACTGCGGATCTCATCAAAACTATGGCAGCCTGCCAGCTTGTCTTTGATTTCGTCTTTCATGTGACCAAAGAAAATTTCCTGACAGGCGTTGTCCCAGCAGTTTCCTTTACGGGACATGGACTTCCTGAGTTTTCTGTCCCTGAGAAGATCCTGATAACTGTGAGAAGTGTAGTGGCATCCCTGATCAGAATGAATCAGAGTATCCGAATACAGTTCATCTCCATGTTTTTCAAGCAGCTGACGAACCGTAGCCAGGACAAAGTCAACTTCAAGACTGCTGCTGACCTGCCAGGCAAGAATCTGCTTGGTATAGGCATCCAGAATCGTCGACAGATAAGCGAATTTTCCGTCATAGGGAATATAAGTGATATCTGTCAGAAGGATTCTTCTCGGTCCATATGCTTCAAACTGCCGTTTAACCAGATTCTTTGCCACATTTGAAGTTCTCAGGGCTTTGGCCATTCTTCTGTAAGGATTAGCCTGGCGGACCGGACAGACGAGATTGAACTTATGCATCAGGCGTCTGATCTTTTTCAGATTCATTTCAACTGGCGGATTCTGATGCAGAAGAACCATCTGAATCGACCGGGCTCCTTTATGGCGGTGATGGGCGGTGTAAGCGGCCAGAATGAGATCGAAGTCTCTTCTGTCGGATGCTTCCTTGAGTTCACGTTCAGGGCGGGCAGCGAGCCATCGGTAATAACCGGAGCGGCTGACGCCGTAGAGGCGGCAGAGTTCGGCAATGGAGAGAGAATCAGATTTCTGAGAGGCCTGTAGAATCAGTTCAAAAATGGCAGAAGTTTTTGTCATTAAGATTTCCTCCGTTTTTGAGAATTGGCCATCTCTAAAGCTTTTTTTAGAACATCCGCCTGGAATTCAAGAGCTTCAACGCGATGTCTGAGACTCTCGTTTTCCTCGGCAGGAGTCATTCGCAGCAGACGATCCTGTTCTTTGGAGAGTTTGTGAGTGAAGTTGCCGATTCGACTGTCGCCAAGAACCAGAGGATCGTATCCAAGCAAGCGGAATATTTCAGACGGGCTTTCACCCTGAGAATAGTGATCCCAGAAATCGCTGCGGAATTTCTGGGTGAAGCGGATCGATTTGGAAGAAACATAAGAAGTGTAAGGATTTGCCCTGAGGGCATCGATTTGCTCCTGGGTAAAAAGAGTTTTATTCATAAGTACCTCCGAAAGAAGATTTCATGAACAGTATTTCACCAGAATGCACGAAGTCTGAATTTTATGACTGTCTACAATTCGGGAACATATTGAGACGGCGTCCACAAATTTCAGGTTGATTTTTCCGGTGTCTACTGAATCAGGAAAAATAAAGA
>NZ_MPJW01000214.1 GCF_001945525.1 Ileibacterium valens | reverse complement strand
TACAACTTTCCCAAATCGATAGACTATAGACGGGCAGACTTCTTCGGTCTGCCTCTTTTTCTTTTAGCTGATTTTTCCTCGGTTTCTGAAGCAGGAAGAATACCCAGTTTCTCCAGTATCTCGATTTGATTCTTATTGGTTTTCACCAGAGTCCATTCTTTGCCATCCATTCTGACTTTCTTTGCGTGTTTGAGAATCCTCAGGATCTGCTTATAGGTTCGATTATCCAGAAGCTCTTCTTTTTCAAACAGGTTTTTGATCCTGAATGTCAGGCATACTGATATGAAGTCAATGAATTCCGATCCGATAACTGCTTCATCGCTTTGAACCCGGGTTTCATCAAACTCCAGGGATGACTTATAGTACCTCATCACCAGTTCGATCTCCCATCTTGTCGAATACATCCTGTAGATTTCTTCAGGGGCTGCATCCAGGTTTGACTCAAAAACGATCGTTCCGAATTTGATCCTTGCCTTCTGGTATTCCCCGTCATTGTAAGTCCCTTCTTTCGAATGTCTCAGGACCCAGTCCTGCTCTTCTTTGGCAGCTTCTCTGGGGTTTCTGAAGGAGTAGAGCCACTTGTGTTTGCCTTCCACCTTCGATTTCCTGTACTGGATCCCATCTTCTCCAGGCAGAACATTCTCATAGTTGTACATACGATGGTCCACAGCGATTCTTGCGCTTCTTCTGAGCGGATTCAGGTATTTCAGTTCCGGTCTTTCTATCAGCAGTTCTTCAATAGCGCTGGCCGGAAAGCCCTTGTCGCAGATCACAAGACCTTTCTGGATGTCGTTGGTGATCAGAAAATCGCTGTAGGAAGTCAGATCCAGCATGTTTCCGGGAAAGACCTGGGAGCAGACTGGCTTTTGCTTCGTGAGATCAAAAGCGTAAAGGATAGACAGGTCTCTTCTTCCTTTCAGTTTTCCCTTTCTGGACCACTCAGAAAATGTATTGATCCTGGAATCGTTCGTCTTCAATGTTCCATCAATGAGCACAGAATCGGAAATCTCAATAGAAGCAGCACGGTTCCGGTTGAACTTTACGATCCTTGAACAGGCTTTTCCCAGATCTTTCTGGAATCTGGAAACGAGGTTTCTTGAGAGGGAGCAGTCTGGAAAACGCTCACTTAAAAACGACTGATCATAGGCTTCTTTGAGTTCACAGTCTTTAATGCCGGGGTTGAGAACCCTCAGGACTGCAATGCAGAAGATCCTTTCCGAATCCTTTCGGTCATAGACGTTGTAAAGCTCATCGAGCAGTTCTTTGCCTTCTTTGATCAGAAGTTCTTCACCAGCCCAGTCTTTGATGTCAACAGGAGCCTGGGATACAGTAGCCGGTTCATTTTCCGGCTCAGGAAGCGGAACATAGACTCCATCAATGATATGGCCGACAGTAGGACCGTTGACAGGATAGTTCTTACCGTTCCTGTGGCGGCAGCCGATACGGGCTTTGACCCCGTATCGGTCTTTGTTTTTTCCGTAGACATAAACAACCGTATTTTTAGGACGTTCAACAGCAAGAATATGGGCAGGGATTGGCATGATCGGCCTCCTTTTATATAGTCTATTTACATAACTACTATACCATAAATAAGCCTATATATCGAGGGCCGACACCGCTAAATTGAACTTAAAAACAGGGGTTAGAGGCTTTACACAAGACCAATCTGCAGAAGAAATTAAAA
>NZ_MPJW01000005.1 GCF_001945525.1 Ileibacterium valens | reverse complement strand
GATTCCTCTGCCTTCTTCTGGATTCTTGACTCATAATCTTCAGCTGTTTCATCTTTCTTCGGCTCAATTGAATCTCTGAGCCCATCGAGATAATGCTCATTCTTGTAATTGAGGGGACGGTCACTGATTTGATGTGTGCAGATCAGGTCGTTGTTATAATAGATCTGCAGTTCATCTTCGATTCGAATCAGTTTGACTCGTTTGGCGATGAATTTTTTTGGTACGGAGTATCCGTGTCCTTCATAATTGACCAGAAGCGTTGCCGGCACCTTCTGGGTGTCAGCCTCCTTGAGGTAGGAGTCAAGGAGCGGAATTCTGTTCAATGGACGCAGATGCTCTTTTTCTTTTTTCATCAGCAGCACACGAGGATATCCCGTTGTACGTGAGGATTCCTGGTTGATCTGCCTGTTGATCTTTTCAATTGTCTCGATCAGTTCTTCCTCGCTGGAAAGTTCGCCCTGGTAGGGCTCAAGCCAGGATACGAACCGGTTGGCTGACTCCACCTTTCCTTTCGACTGCGGCTGACGGACTCTGCACAGCCTGATCGGTGTTTCAATGTCCTTTTCAAACTGTCTGATGACCGGCAGTTTCCGCTTCTGCCCTGAAAAAGTGCTGACAATTGCGCTCATATTGTCAGTTTTGAATGATCTGGGAACGCCGCCAGTTCTGATCATCAGCTCAATCATGCAGCGGATAAAATCTTCTGTGGTTTTTGTCCGGGAATAAATGAAGACGGTATATCTTGAATATCCGAATACAGCTGCGAACAGGTTGAACTCAATGACTTCGCCTGTAGAGAGCGTGAACTGAATCGATTCTTTCCAGTCGATCTGAACTTCCTCTCCCGGTTCTGTCTCATATCTGACGTGAGATTTGAGATATTCCTCTCTCACTTCTGTCAGCTTATTGGCCCTGACATAACTTTTAAAAGAATCATAAGAAGTAAAAACTTCCGGATATCTGGCCTTCATATATTGAAAGACCGCTTTTATCGTGGTGGACTGAATTTCAAATTTTTCCCGGATCTCCTGATAATACGGATCGAATTTTGACTTTCTCTTCTGCCTGGGTTTTGAAGGCGATGTCGGATCTTTCCAAACTTTGGCAATTGTCTGTCTTGAGATGCCGATTTCCTTAGACATGGCAGAGAAATTTGGTTTAAGCCCAGGATAGTTTTCCTTCATAAAGGCAATTTCTCCTCTCAGCTTCTGCATTTTAGCCTTTGTGACACTCATTTCATTACTGTCCTCCTTCAGATGACTGTTCTTAAATCAAACCATGCATCCGAAGGAAACATCTGTAATAAGCCTGAAGATCAGAATGGAGAAGCAAAATCGTAATTGCCGAAAATCATTTCAGAGCTGCTGATCACTTCGGCTGCCAGAAGCTCATGATTGTTCTGTGGACAAAGGATGACCAGCTTTTCGATAGGATCATAGCCAGTCAGATGATAGTTAGAGACGGACGAATCATGCCATCTGCGGACGATCTGATTATCAGAGGTACCTTCTCTGATCGATTGAATTCTGCTTTCTAGTTCATCAAGCTTCTGATTTCTGAAACTGATAAATGCTTCCAGATCCTGACAGGTCAGACTTTCACTCTGCATGAATTCAGCCAGTTTTTTGAACATAGAATTTTTTTCCATTTTTGCTCCATAAAGAACTTGAATTGAATATTGTCGACGATAATT
>NZ_MPJW01000130.1 GCF_001945525.1 Ileibacterium valens | reverse complement strand
CATCCAGGATATTACCGCCAGGCTGAAAAGAAGCTCAAAAGAGAGCAACGGAAACTTTCACACATGGTCAAAGGCTCAAACAACTGAAATAAACAGCGAATCAAAGTCGCTAAACTTCATGAAAAAATAGCCAATCAACGCAGAGATTTTCTGTATAAAAAATCAAGGCAGACAGCCAATGACCATGATTGTGTCTGTATCGAAAATCTGAATATGCAAGGACTGTCACAGTCACTTCATTTTGGTAAGTCTGTATCAGATAACGGCTGGGGAATGTTCACTCGATTTTTGGAGTATAAGCTTGCTGATATGGGAAAACAGCTTGTCAAAGTGGATAAGTTCTTTGCAAGCAGTCAGATCTGTTCTAACTGCGGCTATAAGAATAAAGAAACGAAAAACTTATCTCTCAGAGTCTGGGACTGCCCAGAGTGTGGCGCTTATCACGATCGAGACATCAATGCAGCAATCAACATCAGAAATGAAGGAATGCGGTTAGTCATCGCCTAATTCAACAAATATCATAGAACCGTGGGACACACGGAGATAGCCTGTTGAACCTTAGAGCGATGGCTCTATCGAGCAGGAACCAACCCTGGCCTATGGTGGAAGCCCCCGCCTCTAAGCGTTGGCGTAGGCGGGGGAGGATGTCACTTACTTTGATTTGATGCTGATTAACCAGTTGTATTAATTGCCAGCGCTTTCATATTCTGTCATTTCCTGGAACGCCTGTTTCAGTACTTTTCCAATGGAATCACGAATAATCAGATCAAAAGAGCGATCATATGGGGTTGTATCCTTGTTAATCAGAACGCTGTATCTGCCGCGGAAATTTTGAATCAGGCTTGCTGCTGGATTCACAGTTAAACTCGTTCCAGCAACAATCAGACAATCGGCTTCCTGAATGGCCTGGACTGCTTTATATAAAACATTCATATCCAGTCCTTCTTCATATAAAACCACATCCGGTTTAATGATGGTTCCGTCTTTTGGACACCTGGGAATTCCTTTATCATCCCGGCTGTTCATCGTTTCTTCCAGAGTATATTCCGTATGACATCTTGTACAGAAATTTCTAAGAACAGAACCATGCAGTTCAAGAACGTTGACACTTCCCGCTTTTTGATGAAGACCATCAATATTCTGAGTAATCACTGCAGTCAGTTTCCCCATCTTCTCAAGTTCTGCAAGAACCTTGTGGGCATCATTGGGCACTGCATCTTTATAAATCATTTCATTAAAGTAGAAATCAAAGAACATTTGAGGATGCTTTACGTAGAAACTGTGAGAGAGCATGATCTCAGCTGGGAATGGATATTTATTTTCCCGTTTTTCTCCATACAGGCCAGTTGGAGAGCGAAAATCCGGAATATTACTTTCCGTACTGACTCCAGCACCCCCAAAGAAAACAATCTTATTCGATTTTTCTAAAATTTCGGCTAAATTCATTTCATCACCTTCTTCTGCTTTTCATTATGATCTTTTTAATTCATTCTGTTCATTTCTTGTGATCACTTTTTGAGCTCTCAATCATCATTTCAATAGTAAATTGAAAAACAGATCTGAATGAATTTGAAAAACAGGAATTTCCAAAACAAAAGGAGCTCCTTTAAGAACTCCTTTTGATTAATCTATTTCATCTTTGAATCGTAACCTTTTGAAATTTGCACGGGCTTTTATTCCCGGTTATCCCTGAATACCATCAAAGGCGGAAATCTTCTCTGTGCTCCAGCTTTCCTCTCAGGAAAGTCGGAAACGGAAGATTTCCGCCTTTTG
>NZ_MPJW01000070.1 GCF_001945525.1 Ileibacterium valens | reverse complement strand
CGGGAGAACATGTCTTCAGATGCAGGACATGAGATTATGGTCAGCCGGAGCATTCAGGCGGAAGGAACCTTCGGAGATCTTAAAGAAAACTACAGATACAGCCGATTGAGACGCCGGGGACTGGAAAACGTAAAATTTGAGGTGCTTATTGTGGCCATGGGACACAATATCAGAAAATTAAACAACATAAATCGGATGAGTTGCCCAGAACTCGAACGTTATGGAAAATTAAAGGAGCAGAAAAGCGAAATCTGAAAAAGATTATAAACAGTCTTTTTGAGTTTTGGCTCTTTTCAGTGCGTTCAAAAATTGACTTGAGCGGAAAAACACATCATAAAACAGGATTGAATCAGATAAAAAGCATAGAAAAAGGGGCTGTAAATCTCGCTGATGAAAAATCAATCGAAATTTAACAGCCCCTTTTTTCATTTTCCCTGATATCCATCTTCCAGGTTCCATGAGTCTGAACTGAACATATTAATGTGATAACAAAGATAATAAATTAATAATATACTTGAACATCTGAATTATGACATCTATTACAATGATAACGATTTTGTGAAAGTATAAAGGTAAAATAGAAATTATCCGCATTCATCCGCCTGCTCGTTCAGGAAAAATAATGAGAAAATTGGAAATGCGGAAGTGATTACGATGAAAAAGAAAAGAAGAAAATTAAGAAAACAACCATTAATGATAATCACTGTTTTATTGGTGATCTGTATTGCAGCGATAATCTATCACCTGTTCTTTAAGGATAGAGACCTGCAAGTTGGAATTGGTTATTTAAAGGCACAGGAAGAACAGGATCTGGCAAACATCGATGCACAAGTCACTGAAAACAAAAGAGCAAAGATTCTGCAGTCCTTTGAGAATGGAGATCGTTCGGTGTTCTCGCTGTTTAACGACTCATTATTGATTGGAGATTCAAGAATGTATGGCTTTGATGCCTTTGGCTTTGTTGAACCTGCAAGAGTTCTGGCTGGAGCGGGATATACAGTTTTAAACATTGATGAAAGTATGATCAATCAGGCCAGAGCGCTTCAGCCGGATGTCATCTATCTGTCCTTTGGGGTTAATGATATGGGATTGAAGGTGGGTGAAAACGAAGGAGAAAATGGCTATGATTCGGTCTATGAAGAAAAGATCAAATCTTTGTTGGAAGTCAGTCCAAATTCAAAAATTGTTGTGAATTCGATTATTCCAGTGACTCCAGAGGTGGTTGAAAAAACACCTCGTTGGGCAGATACCGCAAGCTATAACCAGCTGATCAAAGCAATGTGTGAGCGAAATGGATGGATTTTCGTTGATAATGATGGCATTTCAGAAAATGGAAATATGTCGTATTACGGTACTGATGGAATTCATTTCAACGATAGCTTCTACCCGATCTGGGCTGCAAACATGGTAGAAAATGTTCTATGAACCAGCTGAAACAGCAAGCGGAATATTTATGAGAACCTCATTTGCTTTTCTAACATGAATTTAACATGAAATCTCAACGAAATTTAATTATCTGTAAAGTATTGAATCATTAAGGAAAAGAAGACATAGAAAAGGAATCAATCTGGAAAGGAACGATTATGAAAGTTTTGTTTTTTCAACCGGAAATGGGAGCGGCTGGAGACATGATCAATGCTGCTCTTCTTGGTCTGCTTAGCAAGGAAGAGCAGGAAGAATATTTACATTTTATGAATTCACTTGGTCTGCCCGATACAAAGATCAGTATTGAACAAGGCCATCGAAAGGGAATTGCAGGTCTTTCCATGAAGGTGCTTATTCATTCATTTGAAGAAGATGATAATTATTCCGACCATAACCATCATCTTGAACATCATAATAGACACCATGATTGTGAAAAAATGCTTCACAATCATCATCAGGAAGTGATTCATCATAATATCCATCCTGAAAAACATGTTCATAATCATTATGAACATCACCATAAAGAATATCATAAACATCATCATGAAGACCATCATGAACACAATCACGGTTTTCACACCTCTATGGGATTTATTGAAGACATTTTAAATCAGATGCCAGTCTCTGATATGATCCGCAAAAAATGCATTAGCCGTCTATCATCGAATCGCTTTTGCTGAATCAAAAGCTCATGGCGTGTGTGTTGATCAGATTCACTTTCATGAAGTGGGGAATCTTGATGCTATTGCTGATATTGTCGGAGCCTGTTATCTGATCGAAAAGATTAATCCTGATCGAATCTACAGCAGTTCCATCAATACGGGCTTTGGAACAGTTCAATGTGCGCATGGAATTCTTCCGGTTCCAGCGCCAGCCACCGCTTATTTGCTGCAAGGAATTCCAACTTTTGCTGACTATGCTCCAATGGAACTCTGCACTCCAACCGGAGCAGCCATTTTAGGTTATTTCTGCAATGAATTCATCAAGATGCCGCCGATGATTTTTGAAAAAATCGGATATGGTCTCGGGAAAAGAGAATCAAAAGATTACGCAAACGTATTGCGGGTCTTTCTGGCTGAGATGGAAGATACTGCAGAACCAATAATCAAGCTTGAATGCAATCTGGATGATATGAGTTCTGAACAGATTGCCTTTGCTGCTGAAGTTTTATTTGAACATGGTGCAAGAGATGTTTATACCATCCCGATTACGATGAAAAAATCCAGACCTGGAATTATTTTGAGTGTTATTTGCATGCCAGAAAAAAGAAACGAGATGGTCTCATTGATTTTTAAGCACACTTCTACACTTGGAATTCGAGAATTATCCATTAACCGTTATTGTCTTGACCGAAAGTTTTTCAATGTAGATACAAAGTTTGGTCCTCTGAGTCTAAAAGAATCCAAAGGATATGGTGTCATTAAACGAAAATTCGAGTTCGATGATCTTTCTCGAATTGCTAAGGAAAATGAATGCTCAATTGAAGAAGTTTTAATCGAACTGAAAAAATTTACCGAAATTGAATAATTATTTGCCAAAAATATAAAACGCTAGATATAAATTTACTAATAGAATCATTATTTAATCTTTTTTTCTGGTGGAAAGAGTCGAATCAATTGAACAAATGTTTGAAAGATGATAATAATGTATCGTTACCATGCACTGAAAGCTCCTATTTTTCCAATCTTCGGTACGATTTTTCTTTGTGATGAAAAAAATAAGATTGAACGATTGAAAATTATTTTTCAGTGTTTATAATGGAACTGTTAAGTCAGGAAGGGAGGTTGTGAAAATGCCGAAAGTTGTCTTAAAAGAAAATGAGCAGTTAGATGATGCACTCAGACGCTTCAAACGTCAGGTGTCCCGCAACGGTACCCTTGCTGAGGCTCGCAAAAGAGAATTTTACGTAAAGCCAGGTGTCAAGAGAAAACTCAAATCTGAAGCTGCACGTAAAGCCAGAAGAGGAAAATAATCAGCCAAGCGCTGATTTTTTTTGTATTAGGAACGGTGCATTTGTTCTGAACTTCTGATTCATTGCTTCATAACGAAACCGATTAGAAAAGAGGATACCGATTGAACGTCTTAGAAGTTGATGTTTCCGAACTGTCTCTGGAAGATTATCAGACTCTGGCCGGAGAACAGGATATTCATTTTAAAACAATTGAAAAAGAGCTTGGTGTTGAATTTCGCACAGGAGCTGGTTCGTTTCGAATTGTCTCCGACAGTGATGCAAAAAACCAGCTGGCTTTAAGAGTTCTGCAGGGATGTACTGCCCGAATTGAGAACGGGCTGTCATTAGATCGAGAGGAAGTCAGCCGACTGTGCCTGATGTCTTTGAAAAATCTGCCGGTTGATGAAGTCTATGAAGAAGGAGCTCCGCTTTTGCGAACGAAGCAGGGAAAAATGATTTTTCCAAAAACAGAAAATCAAAAGCGTCTATGCAACGCATTCTTCCACAATGATGTGATCTTTGCAACTGGAGTAGCCGGCACTGGAAAGACCTATTTAGCGGTCGCCTATGCAGTCAGTCAGCTGAAGAAAAACAATATCTCCAAGATTATTCTGACTCGTCCCGCTGTTGAAGCTGGAGAATCATTGGGTTTTCTGCCTGGAGATATGAAAGAAAAGGTCGATCCGTATCTTCGCCCTCTGTACGATGCATTAAATGAAATGCTTGGAGCGGAAACGGTAGCACGGTACATGGAAAAGGAAGTCATAGAAATTGCTCCTTTGGCATTCATGCGTGGAAGAACACTCAATGAGGCTGTCGTCATTCTTGATGAAGCTCAGAATACAACACAGGCTCAGATGAAGATGTTTCTGACCCGAATGGGAAAGAGATGTCAGATGATTATTAACGGAGATGTCACCCAGACCGATCTGGTCAAGAAAAAAGATTCCGGACTGATCCAGGCGACGTCCTTATTAAGAGGAATAGATCGAATCCATATTCAGGTTCTTGATGAGAGCGATGTGGTGCGAAATCCTCTGGTACAGAAAATAATTGAACGGTATGCTCAAGTTGAGTAATCTCAAATATTGAGCATGTCTGTGCTATCATTTTAATGAATTGCTTGTAACTGAAAGGTGAAAATATGGGAAGACATTTTGAAGTCCGTGCTGCGGCAATGGCTAAAACCGCAGCGGCTAAAGCAAAAATCTATTCTAGATATTCTAAGGAAATCCTGGTAGCTGCCAAAAATGGTACTCCAGATCCTGATATGAACCAGCCATTAAAAAAGGCAATTGCGCGTGCAAAGGCCAACTCAGTTCCCAGTGATGTAATCAAAAGAGCGATCGATAAAGCAAAATCTTCTGCAGATGAAACATTTTCTGAAGCTCGTTATGAAGGATTTGGACAGGGCGCTGGAAGTACAATCATTATTGACTGTCTGACAGATAATCCAAACCGTACAATCGCTAATCTTCGCGCATGTTTCAATAAATCTCATTCAAAAATGGGTGTGAATGGATCGGTATCGTTTGGATATGAGGATCTTGGTGTACTCGTTATTCCTTTTGAAGATGAAGAAGCCATTATGGAAGCAATGCTCGAAGGGGATATCGATCTTCGCGATGTTGAAGTCGAAGATGGATATATGACGATTACGGTTGATCCAACTCAGCTTGATGAAGCAAAAGAAGCCGTTGATAAGCTGATTCCTGATGTTAAATATGAAGTTCTTGAACGAAAAATGGTTCCAAGTGATGAAGTGAGTCTTGAAGGGGAAGATCTCGAACTATTCAAAAGACTGCTGACTTTACTCGATGAAGTCGATGATGTTCAGAACGTTTATCATAATGTGTCGAATGCCTAGGTATTTACAAACCGACTGTATATTCTAACAACTCTATCTAATAAAAAGGATTATCGTGAGGACTTTGATCTTCCCGATAATCCTTTTTTCATGCTCAAAAGCAGTCCTGGTTTAATAATCTTAAAGCGAGCCGTTCCGTATGGGCAAGTTTTCGGCGTCTTTGACCTATCGCTTTTTTCGATCTGGACTCCACAGTGAAACCTGATCACAATTGGAAAGAGAGGTCAGAAAGTTATCCTGGGCCATTGGGTACTTACGGTAGAGAGTCTGAAGAAATTCCTTGATTTCCTGACGTTCAGTAAAACCATCGTTCGGACAGACTCGTCTGACACTTGGGATTTCATTTTCCTTGCAGGTATCGATGATTTCCTGCTCTTTTAAGTAAATCATCGGTCTTAAAGCATACATGTCCATTCGTGACATATATTGCTTCGGAGAAAAAATGCTGACTTTGGAGCCATGAATCATGTTTAGAAATAAGGTCTCGATTGCATCATCCCCATGATGACCAAAAGCTACCTTTTTGCATCCAAGTTTTTTCGCCTTTTCGAAAAGAACTCCCTTTTTCAGAGTAGAGCAGAGAGAACATTGAATCTTTCCTGAATTGGAGCGGTTTTTGTCCATCTGTAAAATTCGAAAAATGTCTGTTTTAGCAATATGAAGGTTTAAAACATGCTTTTTTGCGAATTCAGTCATCGCTTCATGATCAAAATCTTCGAAACCTACATCCACATGGATGCCATAAAGTTCAAAGTTTTTGTTTTTAAATTTCTGGTATTGCGACAGAGCCAGAAATAAAAGCATGGAATCTTTGCCTCCGGAAAGCGCAACCGCAATTTTATCTCCGTCTTCAATCAGGTGATATTCCTGATCAGCACGTCTGATCTGTCGAAGAATGTTCTGTAGTTTCATAATTAATCTTTTCCTGTTCTTTTTTGATATTTTTCTGTAGGAGACTGCATAATTAAAGCAGATTTATTGATAGGAACAACTGTTTATACATCAGCTCAATGCAAAGAAAAGCAGACTTATTTGGATCTAGATATATTGTCTTTTGAAATTATAAGGTCTCGCATGGATTATCTAAAGAAAAGCAACCGAGGTCATTTGTATGCCAGTTGTGATCACAATGGTAAAATAATTGAATTGAAGGATTGGAGGGATTCAATCCAATGGATGGAATCATAGTTATCAATAAACCGACAGGAATGACATCTCATGATGTAATCAACCGGTTAAGAAAGAAATACCAACAAAAAAAGTTTGGACATACAGGAACTCTGGATCCTCAGGCTTCTGGTGTATTAGTCGTTCTCGCAGGAAGAGCAGCCAAGCTGCTTCAATTTCTTGAAGATACGGATAAAGAGTATATTGCATCACTCAAATTCGGTCAAAAGACAGATACCGGGGATATCTGGGGGACCGTCCTGGAAAGTAAAGAGATCAATTCAGATTTTGATTTTGAACAGATTCTTGATTCACTAAAAGGACCTTTATGTTTACAGGTTCCAGCTTATTCGGCAAAAAAAGTCAATGGAAAAAAGCTGGTTGATCTGGCAAGAAATGATAGGGAAATTCCTGAAATCTACCAGAATATCGAAATTTATGATGCAAAAAATCTAGACAGCTTGGATCAGGAAGAAAATACTCATAAATTCAAGGTTTCCTGTTCTTCTGGAACCTATGTCCGGTCAATATGTGAAGAAATAGGAAGGCGTACGAATAATCTGGCGTGTATGAGTGAATTGATTCGAACCAAAGCTTCCGGGTTTGATCTCGAACAGGCTGAAGACCTGGATGCCTCAGAACATACGATTTATCCGATGACATCTGTCCTGAATCTGCCTCAGGTTCACTTCGAACCGATTCAAGATATTTATAACGGAAAACACGTTCGAATCGATACCGATGCCAATCGGGTTCTGATTATGGATCAGGATGAACCCATAGCCGTTTATGACCGGCATCATCAGAATGTGTTTTCCTGCACTAGGGGGCTCTGGTCATGATTGTTTATAAGATTAAATACAATGAAATTCCGAAGTTAAAACCGATGAGTGCGGCAATTGGTTTTTTTGATGGATTTCATAAGGGACATGAACAATTGATTGCTGCAGCCATTTCAGAAGCGAAAAAAAATCATCTGAAAAGCGCTGTGATTACATTTGCTCCCGATCCATGGACGGTATTTAAGCCGGATGCTAATCGTGATCATCTGCTGAGTGATGAAGAAAAAGAACAGTTCTGCAAGAATCTTGGAATCGATGAGATGATCATCATCGAATTTACAAGGGAATTCGCAGCTTTGTCTCCAGGACAATTCAATGAAATGCTGGTGAAGCTGAATGTGAAATATTTAGTCTGTGGATTTGATTTCACTTATGGTTATAAGGGGCTTGGTAATCCCCAGACACTGAAAGAACAGGATGCTTTTCACGTTGAGGTGATTTCGAGCGTCAATGATGAAGATGGGAAAATTTCATCTTCCAGAATTGAGTCATTGATCAGACAGGGTGAGGTCTCAAAAGCCGCTTCATTGCTTGGTTATATCTATTCAGTCAATGGAAAGGTTGTTCACGGATTTAAGAGGGGAAGCAGCCTTTTAGGTTTTCCAACCGCAAACATTGAGACTCCAGCCGGTATTGTGCTTCCAGAACTAGGTGTTTATACCGGTATGGCAGCAGTAGATGGAATATTGTATCCGGCAATGATCAACGTGGGCTATAATCCAACATTTGACAATCATTCGATCAGCATCGAAGGAAACCTGCTTGATTTCCATCAGGATCTGTATGGTAAAATAGTTCGTTTCTTCTTTGTCTCCCGTATACGTCCGGAAATCCGATTTAATAATCTCGATGAACTGATTACTCAGCTTGAAAGTGATCAGAAGGCTGTTAAACCGGCTCTGGCCAAGGAGAAGGCCCTGATCAGGGCCACAGGAAGTCTGTGGAGTTTAAAAGATAGTTTTGTTATAATTGGTTAGTAGAAACTCAGGTGAAAGTTATGTTAAATGAAAATAATGCAATGATGGTCCCTGATCAGTATGGTCAGATCGTTTACAACCGTTCCGTATTCTCTGCTATTGCAAGAAATGTTGTTGAAGAAACCGAAAAAGTTGAAGTTGCAGAAACAAGCAAATTGTTCTCTTCTTCCCATATCACCCGCATTGAAGATGGAAAACTTTATATCTCTATTCCAGTCCGCATTGCTTATAATGCAAATGTCAGCGATGTCTGCACTGGGCTGCAGTCGAGAATTTTCGAAACGATCTCCTACATGACGGATTACAAACCTGAAGACATTGAAATTCAGGTTGTTGGCTTCATCTTTTAATCAGAACACCATATTGTCTTAAACGGGATCGGTTGATCCTTGCTTGAAAAGAAAAAAATGAATACTCAAAGGACTTCTCATTCAGTTTCAGCTTGTCTAATAGGCTGATGACACTGAATCAGAAAGTCCTTTTTTGTTATGGCTTTATTCTGGAATGATCAGAGTTCCATTCTTGAAACGCCTTTGAATACAGGAAGAGAATACGCTTTGGCCGCTTGCAGAATAGCAAAAAGGGCATCAGAGGCAATCAGTGATATACTTGAAATGAAAAATTCTGTGCAAACAGAATGATCCATTATGGATCTGAAAGGATGCAGTATGTCAGAAGTTAAAGAAGTTCAGACCATTACCCCTGAACAGATTGAAAAAGGTATTTTAGACCTTCCTCCATATTTATTCGATTCAGTAAAAGATCGTATTGATCAGCTTCCAATGCCGATCGTTGAAGCTCTCGCTTTAAAATCTCCAATTTCCAAGGAAAAGATGATTGAATATAAAATTCCATTTAATCGTCATGAAATGCGAAAACTGGCTTTAGAAGCTATCTATCAGCATCTTCTGCTTGATAAGGATATTCGCAAAGCCATCTATGATGTCATGAACCAATCCAACGAAATTGATGGCTATCTATATTCCATCTCCGTAGGAACTGTTGAAAACGAAGACTACTTCAAGGATCTTCTTTCTGGAAAGCTGCGTAAAGACTGGTCATTTGATCGAATTTCTCTGCTTGAACAGGCCATTCTGATGATGGGATGTCAGGAAATCCTGGTCAACGAAACCCCTAAAGCCGTTGTCATCGATGAAGCAGTAAATCTTGCTAAAGAATACTGTGACGATAATGCACCAAAACTCATTAACGGAATCCTGGATACCCTGTAGAATTAAGTTATGCCGATTCAAATGCCAAATACTCCGTTTCAAAACGGACTGAAGACGATTCCCGTTTCTCATCTGGTCAGTAAAATCAAGAACTTTTTAGAAAATAAAGTCAATATGACCGGAGTTCTGATATCCGGCGAAATATCGAATCTTCGTCCAGCCGCGAATGGACATCTCTACTTCAATCTTAAGGATGAAAGCGCAGCGATGAGCTGTATTATGTGGTCATCCGCCAGAAGATCTTTGAATTTTGTTCCTGAAGATGGAATGTCCGTTGTAGTTGGCGGTTCAATCAATGTTTATGAAAAACGTGGAACCATGTCCCTGAACTGCTATACCATGCAGCAGACCGGAATTGGTCTTCTGTATCAGCAGCTTGAAGAACTGAAGAGAAAACTGGATGCTCAGGGTTATTTCAATCCAGCACACAAAAAGCCAAAACCATCAGAAATCAACAGGATTGGCGTAGTGACTGGAGAAAATACGGCGGCCTTGCAGGACGTCTTAAAAACGATCCGAACGCGTTGGCCCATGTTGTCTGTCACATTGTTTCCAACACTGGTTCAGGGTGAGAAAGCCCCTGCAGATATTGTCCGGCAGCTTCAGAATGCAGATACTTATGGATTTGATGCGATCTTATTGGTTCGAGGCGGAGGAAGTTTTGAAGATCTTTTCTGTTTCAATGATGAAAATATCGTCAGAACGCTTTATCAGATGAAAACCTATACGGTCAGCGGAATTGGTCACGAAATCGATACTTCATTAGCTGATCTTGCAGCAGATCATCGGGCGGTCACGCCAACAGCCGCAGCCCAATGGGTTACACAAGATCAAAGAGAAGTTATGGCCTGGATTTTGCAAAGCAGGCAGCGAATCATTAATCAGACCAGACGGATTTTTGATGGGTATACCTCCAGACTTATGATGATTGAATCCTATCCATATCTGTCTAATCCATTAAGTTACGTGGACGGCCGTAAACAGAAGCTCGCTTATCTTAACGCAGAGCTTGAACATTGCCTGAGCAGAACCGATCAGCAGGCTATGCTCAATATTACAAACCAGAAAAATGCAATGATTACTGCAATCAAAGATCGTCTGGTTAAAGAAAATCAGAATACTGTCATTGCAAGATCTCTCCTGGAAAAAAGCAATCCTCAAAAGAAGATTTCTGAAGAAATGATTGATATCGAAAATATCAAAAAACAGTTAAAACAACAGATTGAGAGATGCCTTCAGAACGAAAAGCGAAAGCTGAATTTATACAATCAGCTTCTTGAGGCCGGCAGTCCTCAGAAGATTCTTGAAAAAGGATACGCAATCATTGAACGGGATGGAAAACTCCTCAGAAACCCAATGGATGCCGTTGTAGATGATCATTTGAAAATCTGTATGAATACGGGATGTATTGAAGCTCAGGTACTGGGCGTTAAGATGAAGGAAGATAATAATGAGTAATTCACAGAATCAGACCATGACTTTTCAGCAGGCACTCAATCGTCTGGAAGTCATTGTAGAAGAACTAAATAACTCAAATATTGAACTTGAGCAGGCGATGAATCTTTTTAAAGAAGGCTTGCAGCTCAGTTCTCAATGTGAAGATCAGCTCAAACACTTTGAAGCTGAAATGACTGAACTCGTCACAGCAAATCAGCCTGCAAGAAATTAGGTCGATACGAGTGAATAAGAAGAAATAACCAGTTGTTTGTTATGTGTAAAAAGCGCAAAGGCATCGGTTTGATCATCAGGAATAAAAGTATTCTTTGATATAGCTGATTGCTTTTGCGTCTGTTTTCGCATGATCTTTATTAATAAATTTTTTATTCATAAAGATGGTTGGAAAAAGAAAGGGACGCTAAGACAATGATCGATCAAAATATCCTCCTGGCAGAGTTTGATGAATATCTGAAAGACAGAATTCAGGAACTGAAGCCTTCCAGAACTAGAGATGCAATGGAATATTCTCTGTTTGGAAGTGGAAAAAGGGTGCGTCCGATGCTGCTGTTTCGGACTTTAGAAAGCTACGGACTCGATCCGCGGCTTGGCTTTGCACAGGCTGCTGCCATTGAGATGATCCATACTTATTCCCTTATTCATGATGATTTGCCGGCAATGGATAATGATGATTTCAGAAGAGGCCGTCCATCCTGTCATAAACAGTTTGGTGAAGATATTGCCATACTTGCTGGTGATGGACTGTTAACAGAAGCCTTTAATCAGGCTTTAAAAAGTGATGCTTCGCCTAAACAGATCATTGCTCTGATTTCTCTTTTATCAGATAAGGCTGGTGCTCAGGGAATGATCTATGGTCAGGAACTGGATATTCTCTCTGAATCAGCCAATTCTGATCGTAATTTGCTTCATGAAGTTCAGAAGTATAAAACAGGCTGTCTGATCGAACTGCCTATGCTGTCTGGAGCAGTACTGGCAAATGATACGGATAACTATCCGATTCTGAATCAGGCAGGAGAAGATCTGGGGGTTCTGTTTCAGATTCAGGATGACATTCTGGATGCCACAAAAACCGCTCAGGAACTCGGAAAATCCAATTCAGATTTACGAAATCAGAAATTAACCGCAATCAGCGTGGATGGTATTGAACAGGCTCAAAAAGAAGTAAATGTTCTTGCTTCTAAAATCATGGATTCTCTCAAACAGAGTCTTCCGGAGGCATTACCGCTGAACAGCTATATCGAAGAGCTTTTGAAGCGACAGAAATAAAGGGGGGAACGATCTTGAACTTAAGAGATTTGAACGATCCTTCTCAGCTGAAAAACATGTCGATCAAGGAACTGACTGATCTTTCAACTCAGATCCGACAATTTATTTTGAACTCTGTATCTCAGACAGGCGGTCATCTTTCGAGCAATCTGGGAACTGTTGAGCTGACTGTTGCTTTACATAAAGTCTTTAACTCCCCTAAGGATAAGATCATCTTTGATGTGGGTCATCAAAGCTATACTCATAAGATTCTGACAGGCCGAAGAGAGAAGTTTTATACCCTTCGTCAGAAAGGCGGCCTTTCCGGATTTCAGCGCCGCAATGAAAGTGAACATGATCCCTGGGAAGCCGGGCATTCATCCACTTCAATTTCTGCAGCTTTAGGTATGGCTGCAGCCAGAGACCTGCAAAAACAGAACTTTGAGATCATCTCGGTTATTGGGGATGGAGCAATAACGGGTGGTATGGCTTTAGAAGCTCTCAATGATCTTGGCGCACAGCAGCGAAAGGTTATCATCATCTTTAATGACAACAAGATGAGTATTTCCAGAAACCATGGCGGTATGGAAACGGCGATCACTCATTTAAGAACATCTGAGTTCTATCGAAATACAAAAAAAGAAGTGAATTCTTCCAAATCAAGCAATCTGGTTAATAAGACTGTCCATAAGATTCTGCATGCCGGAAGAAATTATCTGAAAAACCAATTCATCGACGCTCCATTGTTTTCACAGTTTAATCTAGACTATATTGGACCGGTCGATGGTCATAATTTAAGTGAATTGATTCCAGTTCTGGAAACTGCCAGAGATCACGAAGGTCCGATTGTTGTTCATGTGGTCACCAAAAAAGGAAAAGGTTATCCATTAGCTGAAAAGGATACAGTGGGTGCCTGGCATGGTGTTTCTCCGTTTGATCTTGCCAGTGGAAAGTCCAAAGTCCTTCATACGAAAAAGGAAATTTCCTGGTCAGAGATCATTTCGAATACCCTGATCGATCTGGCTGCCGGCGATGAAAAGATCACCGCAATTACTCCAGCTATGGCTAACGGCAGCAAACTGCTGAAATTTCAATCGATTTTTCCAGATCGATTCTTTGACTGCGGCATCGCCGAGCAGCATGCAATCACTTTAGCTTCAGGCATGGCTGTGGGTGGTCTGCATCCATTTGTTTCGGTTTATTCGACTTTTTTACAGAGGGCTTATGATCAGATATCTCATGATTTATGTCGGATGAATCTGCCGGTTGTCGTTGGAGTAGACCGGGCTGGATTGGTTGGAGATGATGGAGATACCCATCAGGGAATTTATGATATCGGATACTTGAGAAGCATACCGAATACGATCGTCTGCCAGCCAAAAGATGGTAGAGAAGCCCAGGATCTGCTGTATACCGGATTCAAAACCCAGAAACCATTTTTTATTCGTTACCCTCGCGGTAATGAAGTATATATTCCTAACGAAGAATATGCTCAGATTCCGATTGGAAGCTGGACAAAAACTGTCATTGGAAATCCAGAACAGATTGTCATTACCTATGGACCGGATGTCAAACGGATTATCAAGAAGGCAAGAAGCAACAATATGAATCTGCTTGTCGTAAATGCCCGTTTCTTTAAACCGATCGATCTTGGGATGCTGCGAAAGATCAAGGAAATGAATTTACCGATTACGATTTATGAAACGGATAATGTTTCAGGCGGACTGTCGGATGCCATTTTAGAAGGACTCAATGTGATTGAACCTCAGGTTGACGTGATGGCTATACAGGATAAGTTTGTAGAACATGGAAGCATTCGCGCATTAAGAAAACTGGAAAGAATTTCTACGGAAGATCTTTTTGAAAGGTTGGAAAACAATGTCGATCAGACTGGATCAGAAGCTGACAAGTCAGTTGAACAGCCGAACTAAAGCACAGGATCTCATTAAGGAAGGCAAGATTAAAGTCAATTCAAAAGTTATCCGAAAACCTTCTTATAAAGTCTTAGAGACAGATATCATCGAAATTGCTCAGGACGATAACCGGTATGTAAGCCGGGCAGGCGGTAAACTGCTTGCTGCCTTAGATCAATGGAAGATCGATTTAAAGGATCAGGTTGTTTTGGATATCGGCGCAAGCACAGGCGGTTTTACTCAATGCTCGCTTGATCATGGCGCATCGAAAGTATATGCCCTTGATGTAGGTCATCTTCAGCTTCATCCTCTGTTAAAAGAAGATGACCGGGTGATTGAGATGGAAGGAATGAATGCCCGCTTTATAGAACCGGACTGGTTTAGAGATCCCATTGACTTTGTCTGTATGGATGTTTCATTTATTTCCTGTATGACGATACTTGAACCGGTTATGGAGAAAATATTCCCTAAACATATGGCAGTTCTCGTAAAACCTCAATTTGAACTCGGTCCTCAGGCACTCAATAAAAGCGGAGTCCTCAAACAGCCTGCAAAAGCGCTTGAAACTGTGGATCGAATCAAACGGGAAATAAGAAAGAAATATGAATTTGTCCGTTATATTCCATCACCAGTATTAGGCCGCAACGGAAATCAGGAATACATTCTCTATGCTTCAAACAATCCAGCACTGTATTCGGATCCCCAGGTCAAACATCAGGAACTAATCTGAGTTGAATCATATTCTGAAATTTGAATTTTCATACCCAATATCATCCAGATCCGTGATCTTTGCGTCTGTAAAAATCAAAGGATTCATTGAAGCAGTTGAAGAAATTCATCGCTTGATTCAAAATCAGACCATATGAAAAACAGACAGAATTATCTTTGAATTGTTCAAATCAGGAAAGTGAAACGGTAAAAATGCTTTCCTGATTTTTTAAATTGCATAAAATATGCATAATTTTGGAAGAAATAGAGTAAAATGAGTAGCAGAGAGAAGCAGAAAATTCGATCAAATTTCAATCAAATTTATGAATGTTACAATAATAATGTAACAATATGATTTAAAATATCAGATTGGAATTGGATCGATTCCTGATTTTCAGGAATCAAGGGGGTATTACATGATTGAACAGCTCAGTGTCCGTGACTATATATTGTTTGATAGTGCCAATATAAATTTTAAGAATGGAATGTCTGTGATCACCGGTGAGACTGGTGCCGGTAAATCATTACTGATTGATGCGATCGGATATCTTTCCGGAGAAAGACTTCAGGGAGATGTCGTCAGAAGCGGAAGGGAAAAAGCCGTTTTGTCCATGGTGCTTTCTGATCCATCCAAAGAGGTCATCAGTCTGCTCGAAGAAAATGGTTTTGAAGTGGATGATGAAATCATTATTACCCGTATCATCACCCCAAATAAGAAATCTCGAATGCAGATTAATCTTCAGCCAGCGACGAATGCTCTTGTTAAAAAAGTAACTTCCATGATGATCGATGTTCATTCGCAGATGGATACGATTACTTTAATGAATCCAGAGGTTCAGATGGGACTTCTTGATCAGTATGCTAAAACAGGAACCCAGAAAGAAAAGGTCGAGCAGGCATATAAAGCCTATTCATCCGTGAGCGCTGAATTGAAAAAACTGCAGACAGAGACTTTCTCGGATGAAGAGCTTGATTTTATTACTGAACAGCTCAATGAGATTACGAATATGAACATCAGGGATGGAGAGCTTGAAGAATTGCAGGAAAAAATCGAAGACGCCTCTGGAGCTTCGAAAGCCAGAGAAGATTTTTCTTCTGCCCTGTATCTGATTCGCAAGGACAACGGAATTTCAGACCAGCTGTATACCGCCGCCCGTACTCTAAAAAGATCTTCCAGAACCGAATTCGGAGAAAAACTAAGTGATCTCTATTATGCGATTCAGGATGTATCTGAAGAAATATCGGATGCCCAGGACTCCCTGGCAGCCATGGAAGAAGATCTGGATGCCATGCAGGAAAGGGAATATCAGATTAAAAAGCTCTACCGTAAGTATGGCGGGGACTATGAAGGAGTTATGGCTGCCGCCGAAAAGCTCAACGAAAAGGTTGACCGCATCTTACATCGACAGGATCTGTTCGATAAGCTTGAAAAAGAAAAAAAGGAATCTTTGAAAACTTATCAGAAAGAAGCCAAAATCTTGTCAAAAATGAGACAGGATCAGTTTAGCTCATTAAAGAAACGCATTGAAGAGCATGCTCATGATCTGATGCTTGAAAACTGTGTCTTTGAAATCAATCGGAAAGAAAAAGCGCCTGCCAAAGATGGAATCGATGAAATCGAATTTCTGGTCAGCATGAACCCGGGTCAGCCATTGACTCCACTTCGACAATCGGCATCAGGAGGTGAGCTTTCCCGTTTGATGCTCGCTCTCAAAGTTGTGTTCCAGGCTGACAATGGGATCGGAACGCTCGTTTTTGATGAAATTGATACTGGTGTTTCTGGAAAAGTCGCCTTGGCTATGGGCAGCAAAATGCATACTTTGGCCGAAAATTATCAGGTCCTCTGTATTACCCACTTAGCAAGTGTTGCAGTCTGGGCGGATGAACATTACCGGGTAGCCAAATCAGCCAACCAGCAAAGTACAAAAACAGAAGTTGAAGTGCTTGATGATGAAACTCATTTTGAAGAGCTTGCCATTATGTCCAATGGGGCCGCTTCGCCTTCCGCTATAGATAGTATGAAAGAACTCGCCAGGGAGGTTCGCGTGAATGGCTAGAGTTTTGTTCCATATTGATTTAAACGCTTTTTTTGCCTCTGCAGAGGAACTTAGAAATCCTGAACTTAAGGAATTTCCGATTGCGGTAGGATCATTAAGTTCTCGAGGCGTCCTGACAACCGCAAACTATAAAGCCAGAGAGTTTGGAGTGCATTCTGCCATGCCGGTTCGACAGGCATTATCGCTTTGTCCTGAATTGAAAATAATTCCAGGGGATTACGAGTACTATCGTTCACTCTCCAGGCAGTTTTTTGACTATTTAAGACAGTATTCGGGGATGTTAGAAATTCTTTCTGTTGATGAATGTTTTCTTGATGTCACTGAACCAATTAAGAAATATGCCAGGCCTCTCGATTTGGCTGTAGATATTCAACAGGGAGTTTATGAAAAATTGGGCCTCAAGTGTTCGATTGGTGTAGCACCGACGCGCTTCCTGGCAAAAATGGCCAGCGATATGATGAAGCCTATGGGCATTACGGTATTAAGAAAATCAGAAATCGAACGAAAACTTCTACCTCTTCCAGTCAAGGATATGATGGGAATCGGAAAGAAAACATTGCCAAAATTACAGGAGTTAGGAATTGAAACGATTGGTGATCTGGCCAATCCAGACAATCGAAACAAGGTCGCGCCAATATTAGGAAAAAACTATTGGCCAATGATGATGCAAATCCAGGGAAAGAGCAGTGATCAGCTTTCTTTTTCTTCGACTCGAAAATCAATTTCGCACGCAGAAACCTTTGGAAGTGATCTCTATTCGCTTGAAGAAGTCTTGAATCAGACTCGAATGATTGCCATGAAGCTTGCAGGACGAATGCAAAAAATTTCAAAAATGGGAAAACAGCTGTCGGTAACTTTAAGAGACCGCGATTTTAATAATCAGGTCCGCTCGATTTCTTTATCGGATTATACAAGCCGATACGAGACGTTATATGAAGCAGCAGCGATTCTGGTGACTGAAAATTTTGAGCCGATTGGCTATCGGCTGATCGGAATTACAGTCGGTTCGTTAAAGGATGAAGATCAGATCAATTTGCAGCCCACCTTATTCGAACCGGCCAGTGCGACGGAAACCATTATCCGACAGCTGAATAATTCAGTAAAAAATGAAGGGTTGGATGCCTTCTTTATGCCTGCATCCGAACTTTTAAAGAAGCAGAATAAAAGTAAAGCGGATCTCAAGAATGAAAATGAAAATTCAAAAACAAAATTTGAAGCCAGTGATAAAGATAACGTCGAAACGATCACTGAAAAAAAGGATTATTCAGAGGATCATCTGAAATGAGCGATTTAATCGATAAAGAGGTCGCTTCTGGTTTTGCGATGGATACTCAGATTGAAATATTCGATCCAGAACATCCGGTTCAATTGTGTCAGGACGAAAAGAAAAATCTGCGGCGATCGTGGTTGATCGAACCTGAATATTTTGTAGATCAGAATAGAAAACATTTCTGTTTTAATTCGGATACCTCATTGTTAGCCGAATTTATTCGGCTTTATCAGGGAGAGCGTTTTTTAGAAATAGGGTGTAATAATGCGGCTCTTCTTGTTTATGTTTCAAAATATAATCCAGCTGTTTTGCATGGAATTGAAATCTTAAAAGAGCCTGCCAGACTGGCCGCTCACAATCTTCAGGCTCATCATCTTAAGGACTGGATGATCTTTTGTCAGGATATCCGTCAATTTAATCCCGGATCAGATCAATATGATGTAATCGCATCGAATCCACCGTTTTTCTCTTTGGAAGAGTCTGGGTATCCAGATATCAACAATTTAAATCACAAGAAGCTGGGACGAATCGAAGTGAACCTGAATTTAGCTGATCTGATTCAGAAATCCAGCCAGCTTTTACGCTCAAATGGGCGTTTCTATCTGGTCCATCGGCCCGAACGCATCATGGAAATTATGGTTTTGCTTGATCAGAATAACTTTGGTCTTTCAAGGATGGGAATGGTTTATGATCATCGGGATAGTCAATGCAAAAGCGTTCTGATCGAAGCGACAAAGGAGAGAAAATCACGAACAGTGATTGAAGACCTGATCTGGATTGGTTCAGAAAATGTAATGCAGAAAAATTAGAACAAACCCGGTGAATAAAACGAACTGGAAAATCTGAAAAACAGTCTGTTAAGAATCTGAGATCAGTATTTTTGCTCATTCAGAATTCTTAATAGTCAACCATCAAGGCCGAACATTTATTTCGGCCTTTTCTAACACTTCAGTAATCTCTCAGAACTCAAAAGGGATCTTCTCTATAATGAGTCCATAAGGTGAAAGTATATGACAGAAAAAACAATACTCATTGTTGAAGATGATAAAAGACTGGCTAATCAGATTGCTTCCTTTCTGGAAGGATGGAAATACAAGCCCATACTGGCCAGTCAGTTTGATGTCCTTGACCAGGAAGTTTTCAAAATCAGTCCGGATCTGGTCTTAATGGATATTACCCTGCCTTATTTTGACGGCTATTACTGGACAAGGCAAATCCGAAAGAAATCTACTGTACCCATTTTGTTTATCTCGTCGCGGACTGCAGATCAGGACATTATTATGGCCATCGTTCAGGGTGGAGATGACTATCTGACCAAGCCATTCAGTCTGGATCTGCTTAAGGCAAAAATGGATGCTCTGTTTCGACGAACGGATTACCGCATCAGGCCAGAAACGATCGAGTTGAATGAGACCCTGTATTATGTTCCGGATAAAGCACAGATCAGTGATGGAAAGCAGATCGTTGAACTGACCGGAATGGAGAAGAAGGTGATGGACCTTTTCGTAAAAAAGAAATCGATCACCATCAGCAGAGAAGAGTTAATGATCGCATTGTGGCAGACCGATGAATTCATCTGTGATGGATCATTGACAACCTGCATTTCCAGACTCAGATCAAAGCTGAAAGCAGCCTTTCGTGATCCGTTGATTGAAACCAAGAAAGGAATTGGCTATCAGCTGCCATGATAAAAAGCTTGTTGATGAGTCTTGTCTGCCTGATTGTTTTCAATCTGTATCTCTTATTATTTGATCAGAAAATCGAATTTGAAAATATCCTTTATATCGATTTTTTAATTGGTCTGATCCTGATCATCTGGCTGATTTGGGAGATCACCAAAAGAAGAAATTTTCAAAGGCTCAAAAAAGAACTGTGTGAAAATCCAAATCAGGAAGCAGCGTTCCTGCTCGAAGATTTTGAAAACAGCGACATCTGCTTTCATGACCTCAAAGTCTATGAAAATAGACTGCGCATTGAAAAGAATCGATATCAGGATCTTGAAAACAGCATCGTAAACCAGATTCATGAAATTAAAATTCCTTTATCCTCCCTTTATCTTCAGAATGATGACTTGCAAAATCAGATTGATAACACATTGCTTCATCTTCGAGATAGTCAATATGGTCTGAGTGTTGAAGAAATTGGAATGAGACTTAAGGATCTTCTTCGGGACCAGAGAAGTCAATACGATCAGATGAATCGATTATTAAATCTAATGCTTGATTCAAGCCGTATTTCTTCTGAGCTGACTGAAATACGAATTCGAAAAGTCCCCTTAAAATCCCTCATATCCAGAGCGATCAAAGATAACTCATATCGACTAATTCATTATCAATTTTCTCTGTCGCTTCCTGAAGAGGAGCTGATTGTCTGCAGTGATGACCACTGGCTAAGCTTTGTTCTCAACCAATTGATCGACAATGCGATTAAGTATCGTTCAGAGAACCCCAAGCTATCGTTTTCTATGGAAAAAATACCTGGATTTGTCTATTTAAAAATCAAAGATAATGGACAGGGGATTGCTTCTGAAGATCTGCCAACGATTTTTGAAAAAGGATTTACAGGCACCAACAAGCGAAATCAGAAGATCAAGTCAACAGGAATGGGACTATACTTTTCGAAAATGATTCTTGAAAAGATGCAGTCATCCATCGATGTAGAAAGCAAAAAGAACGAAGGAACTCAGTTTGTGATTAAAATCCCAATCAATGAGTTTGAACTCTGGAAGGAAAACAAAATTGAAGACAATCAGACTTTCAGAAAATAGACCTATTGAACTCAAATGTAAAGACATCAGACTTGGCCGGCAGCCAAGTTGAATAACAATCGATAAGATCCGTTTCAAAAATTAAAAATGATTTTCAGGATCATTCAGGATCACTTGGGAGCATATCGGTTTTGATGTGCTCTTTTTTTCATCGTCTTATTCTCTATTCTTACAGACAATGACAGGTTAAAAGCGCAATTGTAATTTGCTCGAAAGGATTTTCTATCCAATGATTTTTAAAATACTGCATATAAGGAGGTTTTAGAGTATGAAACCAGTTTTAGAAGCTGTCTCTTTAAGCAAGGACTATGGAAAAAGAGGATTTCGAAATCACGTATTAAAAGGGATTTCGCTGAAAATCATGCCTGGAGAATTTGCCGCGATCATGGGACCGTCCGGATCGGGCAAAACAACATTGCTCAATGTGATTTCGACAGCTGATAAACCTACAAGCGGTCAGGTCTTCATTGATGGGAAAGATTTGTTTTCGATGAGCAATCGGGAAATGTCTGCCTTTCGAGCCAATCGAATCGGGTTCATTTTTCAGGATTACAACCTGCTTGATACGATGAATCTTGAAGACAATATCGCCTTGCCTTTGTCTTTGCAGAAAACAAGACCCAAGATGATCGAGGCAAAAACAAAGGAGCTTTCGCAGATTCTGGGTCTGCAGGATCATCTGAAAAAATACCCGTATGAACTTTCTGGGGGTCAGAAACAGCGGGGAGCGGCGGCAAGAGCACTGATTACAGATCCGATGATTATCTTTGCGGATGAACCGACTGGAGCCCTTGATTCGAAAAGTGGACGGGATCTGATGCAGCGTCTTGAATGGCTCAATAAAGAAAAGAAAAATACGATCATCATGGTGACTCATGATGCCTTAAGCGCAAGTTACGCGTCTGTCGTTTACTTTTTGGAAGATGGGAAGATTCGCTTTCGGTTGGACCGCGGCGATTCTCAGAAAGAATTTTATGACAAAATTGTTCAGATCCAGGCTTCCATGGGAGAAAGTTTATGAGTCTGCTTAAACTGGCCTGGATCAACTTTAAAGGATCGATCAGAAGCTGGCTGATGATGATTGTTTCTCTGAGCTTTTCATTAATGGTCATGATTAACATATTCAATATTATTTTTTCAGATATGTTATCGACAACAAGTGAATACACACAGAAGATGGTCAATTCAGTCATGCTGGCAGTGATCGCGATACTGGCAATCTTCTTAATCTTTTATATTGCCTATGCCATCACTGTTTTCTTTCGCAAACAGAAAAAAGAGCTGGGTATGTATGTTTTCATGGGCTTCAGCATGCAGAAGATTGCTGCCTTGTGCCTGATTGAAATTTTGATGATTGGACTGACAAGTTTGATTATTGGTTTAGTTGGTGGATTACTTTTTTGCAAACTCTTTGGAATGCTGATCGAAACGCTTTCTGGAGTTCCAATATCGAGTTCATTCATGATCAGTTCTGAAGCGATGGTTTATGGCTGTCTGATGTTCTGGCTGATCTACCTGTTCTTTTCTTTCGTAAAATTCATAGGAATCTGCCGCAGTTCGGTGATCGATCTGCTCAATGCCAATCGAACCAGCGAAAGAAAAGCATTTCGACCGATCTGGATGGTTTTTCGTGCTATTTTTGGGATTGGCTTTATGGGATATGGATGTTATCTGGCGATCCGGCCAAGCAATAATCTGTTTGAACAGCTTGTCCCTATTGTTCTTTTGATCTGCTTTGGAATTTATCTGTTGTTTTCGGGTTTTATTCCTCTGGTCCTATCCATGCTTCAAAAAAATAAACATTTCCTGTATCAGGAACAGCGTAACCTCTGGATCAACTCATTGATTTTTCGCATGACTCAGAATTATATGACCTATACTGTGACAGCAATTTTGTTGATTTCTTCTTTGACGGCTTTGGCCACTGGACTGGCTCTTCAACAAAGAAAGCAGAAAATGGATCATGCCGCAGCACTTTATCCAATACAGATTCTTTCTCAGTCAGCTGTTAATCAGGATTTTGTCGATTCATTGATCCATTCGGTCAATCCAGAAGCAAAAATCACAACCATTTTAATGAAGATGATCCCAACTGAATATGGAGGAACAGAATTGGTTTTATCGCTGAATGGATTTGAGCGGCTTCTGGAAATCTCTGATAATAAAAATCCTTTGAAGGATCAGCCGCTCGATGACACTCATTATTTGGATCTTGAACATTTATATCTGATGTCATTTCGAACGGAAAAATCTGCAGAAAAGATTACTATTGCAGATCACTCCCTGGATTATATGGGGAAGAGCGATGTTCCGGTTTTAGGTTCGCTTGCGCTTGCTTCAGGCGCTGTTATCGTTTCAGATTCTGTTTTTGATTCAATGCCTGAAGATTCTTTACGTATGTCCATGGAGATTGTTCAGAATATTGATCAGGCTCAGGCTAATCAAATCGCACAGGAACTGGCGGCTTATGATCCTTCATTGAGCATCATGCTGGCTCAGGATAAAGCTGGAGAAATGAATTTCGTTTCAATTACCTACGCGATCAGTTATTTCGTCTTCCTTGTATTTGTCATTTCGGCCTGCAGTATTTTAGCAATTCGGATTGTTGCGGATGCTTCAGAAGAAAGAGGAAGAATTATTATTCTTCATAAGCTGGGGATTGATAAGAGCACACTATCCAAAGCAGCGATGAAAGAAGTAGCCATCCCCTATGTTCTGACCTTTGTACTGACTACGATCTGTTCTTTCTTTGTGATCTGGTGTCTGAATTCCACAATGAATGCGAATCTTTTTCATATTCAATGGATTGGATTGGGCGCAATTCTGGCTGTTCTTGCCATATTCTGTACGGGTTCGATTATGAGTTATCAGAAGAATTCCGGCTTACTGAAGATTTACAAGAATATTTGATCTGTTTGAATGCATTTCGATACAGATTAAAGGGAGGGGTTGGTGTAAATAGAATACGAATAGAGTTTCTATAGACGAAAAAATCAACTTTACAAAAGAAACAAAGTTGAAGGCCTGAATTCAGCAATAAAAGGGACTTGTCAGAGATGCTATAATGAGGTTATGGAATTCCTGCAAGCCAGAGATTATTTTCTTTCTCAGTTAGAAACGGCGGAAAATAAATCTCTTCCTTCCATAAAAGCCTATGATTCAGACATTCGGCTGTATTTCGAATATCTGCAGAAAAACGATATTGCTCTTTCGGAGGTGACTTCGAAGACTGTTGAAGATTTTCTGCTTTTTTTCTGTGCTTCCCATTGCTCGAACTCTGCCAATCGAATGTTATCAGCTCTTCGAACTTTTTATCGAATCATCTGCGGGATCGAACCGGCGATCAATAATCCAACAAACCTTATACGGGGAATGAAAACTCCAAATAAGCTGCCAGTTTATGTTTCTTGTGGTGATCTGCAAAAGTTATTTAACAGCTTCGATGACAGTGATAAGGGGATTCTCGATTCCTGTATTCTGATTACACTTTACTCCTGTGGTCTTAGAATCAGTGAACTCTGCACTCTGAAACTGAATGATGTGCATTTAAAACAAAAGCAGATCAAAGTGTTTGGAAAGGGAAGTAAGGAAAGAATCGTACCGCTCAACGATGTCTGCATCGAAAAGATGCAGGAGTATCTGAACTTTTCAAGATCTCAATCAAGAGATCCTCACTTCTTTTTGAATATGAAGGGAAATCCTCTTAACCGTCAATATGTCGATCGGTTGATTAAAAAGAAATGTGTTCAATTGAATCTGTCCCCCGAAATTTCTGCTCACAGCTTCCGGCATTCATTTGCCACCAGCCTTCTGGCAGGAAATGCAGATTTAAGAATTGTTCAGGAACTGCTGGGGCATTCCGATATTCGGACAACCCAGATTTATACTCATGTTGAAACAGAAAGGCTAAAGCAGGTTTATGATCAGGCAATGCCTGATCCATTTCAGAAAGGATGAAAATAATGAGTTGCGAAGGATGTCCAAGTAAAGGCAACTGCTCCAAAGATGCAGCAAGCTGCCAGACTAAACCAAATCCAAATAATCATATCCGTTATATTGCTGCCGTCATGTCAGGAAAAGGCGGTGTAGGAAAAAGTACCTGTACTGTCCTTCTTGCCAGAGCTTTGGCTGCTCAGGGGAAGAAAGTTGGAATTATGGATGCAGATATTACAGGGCCATCGATTCCAAGACTGATGGCTCTTGAAGATGAAAAAGCATATGCTACTCCTGACAATCAGATTATTCCGATCGAAAGTCAGGAAGGAATCAAAATGATCTCCTTGAACTATATGCTTCCTGATGAAAACGAACCAGTGATCTGGAGAGGACCGATTGTTGCCAATGTAGTCAAACAGTTCTATACCGATGTTCTCTGGGGTGATCTTGATGTTCTGCTGATTGATATGCCGCCAGGAACAGGTGATGTCGCCTTAACGATCCTGCAGGAACTTCCAGTCAATGGAGTCGTAATGATTTCTACTCCACAGCCAATGGTGTCCATGATCGTTACTAAGGCGATCCGCATGTGCGAAAAGATGAGTATTCCAGTATTAGGTGTCATTGAAAATATGGCTTATCTGAATTGTCCGCATTGTGATGAAAAGATTCTGTTCTATAACGAAGATGAACTGAATGCATTCCTGGATGGATCGAACAGCCGTCTGTATGGAACCTTGCCACAGGTCGATCTGATCCGAGACATTAATAAATATGATACTTTCACTTTAAGAGAACAGGAAAAAGTCAAAGACATGTTTACTGAAATCGCCAGTGACGTAATGGAAGATCTTTCTGCACTTAAAGCTGAAGGAAATGCCTAAACCCAGAAAATCAAGTTTTTTTATCGTTTTTCCTGATAAGCTTCTGAAAACACAAAATCAGAAGTTATTCGAAAATCAGTCAAACATTTTTAAAGTTAAGCGATCCGAATGAACTGGCAATCTTCGGGTCGTTTTTTTGATGATTCCGCCTTATTCTCTGATAATAAATAATGGTAGTACATGAAAGTGATGAGAATCCGATCTGGAAAATCAGATCAATCGAATGAACAATTAGAATCAGAATTTGGAGGTAAACTATGGAACAACAAATTTTAGAAGAGACAAGAAGAGAAGCGGATGAGCTTTTAAAGCAGAATAAGCTGTCTGAAGCCATACCGTTAATCAGACAATTAGCCCATTGGGGAGACCTTCCAGCCCAAAAGGAATTGGTGGATATCTTTTATAATTACAAATATGGTCATGAAAGAATTCTTCCGGCAGCTTTTGAATATGTCAGGCTGGCAGCATTGAATCAGGATCCCGATTCGATGGTATTACTTGGAAAAATGCTGATGAATGGGGAAGGTTGCAAGAAGGATAAGGAAGCCGGAATTTACTTTTTGAAAAAAGCAGCAAATCAGAATCATCCCGAAGCGCTTGATGAACTGGCTATGATTTTTCTAAAGGGAATTGATTCAGCCAGAGATGTGCAAAAAGCTAAAGAACTGAATACTATGGCCCTTGAAAAGATCAAAATGAAAAAAGACAAAACTGCTCATGATGAACAAATCCAAAAAGAAATAGCTAAACATCACCTGATGATCGAAAAATATATCGACAAGAATAAAGAGAATGGCTGAGCAAGAATGAGCCTGAATCATTCGAACTCAAATGAATTATTGAGATTTGTATGTAAAGGTTTTTCATTAAAGAAAAACTACCGGCAGCCAGACATTTTCTTGAAAACTGCTCAGCAGTAAACCCAAGAAAAAATATCTGAAAATTCTATTATCAAAGAAATTTGGTTAAAAATATTTTTGTTCTTTCTGCTGCTGGATTTCGGGAATGCGTAATGTTCTAACATATTCTTCGTTAAAATTCACAAATGATAAACGATAAATAATTAACTGAAAACATTAAATTTTAGCTGAGAAGAAACCTAACGTTCAAAAAAGACAGTATTATATCGTAACCTTTTGAAATTTGCACGGGCTTTTATTCCCGGTTATCCCTGAATACCATCAAAGGCGGAAATCTTCTCTGTGCTCCAGCTTTCCTCTCAGGAAAGTCGGAAACGGAAGATTTCCGCCTTTTG
>NZ_MPJW01000006.1 GCF_001945525.1 Ileibacterium valens | reverse complement strand
TCAACTTCTTATTCCAATATTTGCATTCATTCTTTTTGACTTGCTCTTTTCAGGCTCATACCATTCCGTAAATCCAAGGGCTCGCCGGGCAATCACAAAAGCGGCCGCCTGATGAGTACTGGTCTGAAGTTTATTCTGATACTTCTCTTTTCCAATTCTGCTCGTATAAAAGGCACTGACTATATGAAGCGGCACTCCGCTTCTTGAAGCTTTCCTTTCGTTGTAAGACCGATACTTTATATATGGGAAATCATGGAGAATATGGTTCAGTTTCTTTCCGTGGTTTCTGGATTTTTTCTTTCGTAAACTGATATCTTCTATGGCTACAGACCAACCTTCTGATTCAGCTATTTTGTAAACAGCAGCCAGAGTCTGATGCAGTGCTGTATCTGCATCAGCAGAGTACTGGTCATAATAAATATCTTCGCTGAAGACATAATTTCCATTTTCATTTGCCAGCGCGACCGCCAGAAAACCGGCATTGATATCCATTCCAAGGCATCCCTTTGCCGATTTGATTTCTTTAGGTTCTTCCTTAATTTATGGATGAAGATAAAGACTTCCATTTTCCTTGAAGACAAAGACATAACTGATCGAGCCATACGTCTGATAATAGTCGACTTGCTCTGTCTGATAAGGAATGCGGACTCTAAAGGAAATGACCAGCTTATCCTTTGCGTAGGGAGACAGAACTTTAAATTCAAAAAGATCCTGATCTCCTGTATAAGTTCCCTGAACCAGCTGACATCCACAGGACTCATCATGGCTTCCAAGAAAATAGACATGCTGGGATCGATGATCTCTCCAGGCTTTCAGCCATTGTTCATGAGTAGAGAATGGACTGTTGGAATGCTCTAAAGTCCATTGATGAGAGGACAGCTGTTTGCTTCCAAAACAATAGGAAAAGACTCCGGTTTCGACTTCCTTTTCCAGTCTTTGAACACTCTGAATGAATCGGTGCAGCTTGTCCTTTTTGCTTTAGAGCATCGATTTGATCTTATGAAGCTTTTTTACGGCATTCTTCGGGGGTCTGCTCCAGTTGTAAACACTCAAATGAAGCTCATTCTTCTGCTCTTCAAGTTCTCTGATCTCAGATTTCAGCTCTTTAATCTTCTGATTATGATTTTCAATCTGCACTTGTTTTACTTCCCGAGCTAAAGTATAAATCGTCCTGGCTTCTTTAAGGATGGCATTGGCTGCTCTTGCTTTGAGATTGCCCTTATTCATAATGGCTTTTTTAAGCTGACCATCTGTAGGGAATGCTTTTTCCATGATTTTCGAAAGGTCCAGTGAAGCATGGAGTTATACACTTTAGAATACTCATTGATGAAATCAAAAACAGCCTGGTTTTCAGGAATCGCCAGATCAATTCTTCCAGAAGTTGCGAGTGGTACGGTTTCAGGTTGATAAGGGATTGCTCTTTGAAATGGAGCTTTGACTGGTTTGATTTTACTCATGGTCGAAACCTCCCTTTCCTTCAATCATGTTTTCAGCCTGAAGAGCCAGTTCTTTTCTTCTTGATGAACGAAGCCCATGGATTCTTCCTGAAAAAGAAGCAATCAGACTCATCAGATCTTCTGCTAATTCTTCCTGTGCATTCTTATCTTCTCTGGATTCAAGGATTACAATCTCTGTACCATGCTCCTTGCAGAGCCGTTCAATAAACTCAAAGCCAAATCGACTCAGGCGATCTTTATGAGTGATGAAAACTGTCTTCACCTGATCCTGTTCAATCCAATCGAGCATTCTGCTCAGACCCTTATGGCTGGTATTTAAACCACTATCTGTATCTGAAAAGACTTTGAAATCACCTTTTTCAGAAGCAGCCAAAGC
>NZ_MPJW01000007.1 GCF_001945525.1 Ileibacterium valens | reverse complement strand
GGCAAAAGAAGGATAAAGGGCAAGGTCGAGATAATCATCGACAAAGGAACTGACAGTAGTGAAGACAGAATCCATCTCAATATGAGGGAAGAGAGAATGGAGCAGTGGCAAACGGCCCTGAATCGAGTTATAGTGTGTTTGGTAATTTTGTTTATTGATCATGAACATATTTTACCAAAAGAGGCACCTCATCCATTACGGATCAGGTGCCTCTTTTTATTTTTGGACTGTCAGAAATTTAACAGCCCCTTTAATAACAGTGAATGAATCCAGCTCTGAAA
The DNA here is from genome assembly GCF_001945525.1 of Ileibacterium valens. Taxonomy (GTDB): domain Bacteria; phylum Bacillota_I; class Bacilli_A; order Erysipelotrichales; family Erysipelotrichaceae; genus Ileibacterium; species Ileibacterium valens. The sequence goes on along the minus strand of NZ_MPJW01000007.1, from coordinate 1,624 downwards.
CTAGAGACCCGGTTGAAACTGATAGAGAATAATACTTCCTGCAATCGCAGCGTTTAAGGATTCGAAGGCGCTCATCTCGATATGAATGACATAATCGGCAGATTCAATCGTTTCTTTGGTTAGTCCCTGACCTTCATTTCCTATGAGCAACGCGAATTTTTCGGGATGTTCAACTTTGGATAAGGCAATTGAATCATGATGAAGAGCTGCGGCAAAAACGGGAATATCATGATCTTTGCAGGAAGAAATGGCTTTATGGATCTCTTTGGAAATCAGAGGGATGTAAAACAAAGCGCCCTGAGTAGCCTGCAGAACTTTGGGATTATATCCATCGGCACACCCTTCAGATAAAACGACACAATCAGCTCCAAAGGAATAAGCGGAACGAATCAATGTTCCGACGTTGCCTGGATCCTGAACATTTTCAAGCATCAGAATTCGAGAGGCACTCTTTGCATCGAATTGAACTTTCTGACAAAGTCCAATCAGTCTCGATTCACTTTTTAAAGAGGAGAGTTTTCCAAGAGCGGATTTTGAACAGTTGATTACGGGGATTTCCGGATGGTTTTCAATGACCTGTAAAATGGAAGATCGGGCCTCCTGGTCTTCCCATAAAACAAAAATAGCTTTTAACAGTCCAGCCTGACTGGCTTCCTGAAGCATGTGAGCCCCTTCGGCCAGAAAATAATCTGATTCATCCCGATATTTTTTTAACAGCAGCCTGGCCAGGGTCTTAATGGTCTGATTGGAAGCTGAAGCGATCACTTCTTCATTCATTGACGGCAGCCGGCGAATGAGTTTTTCCATGTTATTTTCCATAAGTACAGTGTACTTGTTTTTTGAAGGCATAGCTTAACAAAAACTTCATCGATCAGGAAGAATAACATATCATTAAATAATCCGATGCACTGAAGGTATAAGGACAAGTATTGAAGAAACAGGAAGGAAAAGATATATGAAGACAAATTTAATCATAGTAGAAGGACTTCCAGGCAGTGGGAAAAGTACAACAGCGGCAATGATTGCAGATGAACTGAATAAAAAAGGGAAAAAGGTAATTTGTGTTGATGAAGGTGTTGGAGAGCATCCGGCTGATTATACCAATTATGATTTCCCCGATTTTGAAACAGAGCGGATGAAGATACTTGAAAAGTGGCGATCTTTTACAAAGAATTCCGACAAAGATTCGGTATACGTTTTTAACTGTATCTTTTTGCAGAATCCAATGTGTGAAACGATGATGAGGTTTGGCATGGATGAAGCAGCATCTCAAAAATACATTTTCGAAATATTTGAAATTATCAAGCCGCTGAAACCCATTGTTATTTACATAGACCAGCCAGATGTCAAAGAGTCGATCGATCATGTAATTGATAAACGAGGAAATGATTGGCTGAATGCTGTTATAGATTATCATACCAAACAGAGATACGGAAAAGAGAAGAACCTTTTCGGTTTTGAGGGATATATTCAATGTTTGGAAGATAGGAAAGTCAGCAATGTCATTAAGTTAAGCAGATAGAAGCGCGAATTGCTCCGCACTTCATCGTGGTGTTCAGAATCTACCAGAAATTTTTATCTGGAATCAGCCATTTTTCGGCTTCAAGCCTCACGAATACGATAA
>NZ_MPJW01000106.1 GCF_001945525.1 Ileibacterium valens | reverse complement strand
GCTCGATCAGCAGACTGGGGATACTGATAAAAAGAACGCTCCGTCCTTCCTCCACCGCTTTAGAGCCCAGCGCAATAGACAGAGCCGTCTTACCCGTACCCGGATTGCCGATCAGAATAATGTTTTTCTTCTCTTCAATAAATTCCAGAGTTTCGAGTTCTTTGATGATCTGTCTGACTTCCACTTTCAGATGGTCCCGTCTGAAATCATTCAGGATCATCTGATACGGAAAATGCGCGGATCGCATTCTTTTCATAATTCCATTCTGTCTGCGCTGAAAACATTCACCCTGCAGCAGGTCTTTGAGAAATTCTTCATAGCTCTGCTCTTTGAGCGCCGCTTCCTGGCAGTGTTCCAGGTAATGTTCCCGAATATAGGAAAGATGGAGATATTTTGTATCTTCTATGATTGTCATGACTGTTCTCCTCCGATAAAAAGACTGCTGACTTCTGAGATTTCAGTTCCTGTCCGGATTGAAATCTCGCTGCCCTGACCGATCATCAGTACTTCTTTGCGGTACAGCTGTTCGAGTTCGGTGAAAGGGACATCCTGGTGCTGCCGGATAAATTCTATGAATTCCTTTGGCTTTTCTGTAAAATATTTCTTGAAGAATTCTTCAAGGACTGGCTCCTGCTTTAAGACGGTTGAATTTCTTAAGGCGCCAGGCTTTTTATTGAGCGTGCCAAGATAGTGTCGAATATCAAGGCGCGTTTTATTTTTACCTTTCATCCGCTGATGATCTGCTGCGATCTGCTGGTTGTAAAGCACTGTGATGTGATCAGGATATTTCTTTACTTTTACCGTTTTTTCAATCAGGCTTTCCGGTACGGAGTAGAAATTACTGTCTACACGGATGAAGCTGTATTTGTTTACTTTTGCCGATGTAATCTGAGCTGTTTCATAAGGAACAGCCGGAATTGGCTTCAGAACTTTCTTCTCTTCTTCGATTTTTGAATGGACGTTCATTTTAGCCAGAACCTGCTGCAGATAGTCCTGAGCTTCTTCGAAAGAATCAAACTTATACCTTATGGCGAATGCTTTGTTACGGATCACCTTCACCGATCCTTCTACGGTTCCTTTCTCATTGCCGCTTCTGGCATTGGTCAGATTGACATGAAAGCCGTAATAGAGAGAAAGCTTCATCAGTTCTTCGTTGACCGTTTTCTGTGTCCATGTGAAATGGCTGACGGCATTTCGCATATTGTCATAAACGCCTTCTGTAAAGCATCCGGAAACCTCGTGGAAGAACCGGACATGAGAATCGAGAAACACCTCCATACGCTGACTGTCATAAAGTCTGGCCCAGCGGTAGCCGGAGGCAGGACAGGCAATCACTGCCATCTGAACTTTCTGTTTCACATCCCCAATAAAAAGTTCCACTTCACCAAAGTCATACTCAAAACGCTGACCATATTCGTAAGTCTGAGCAATAAAGCATTCTCTGTTCCGATTTCGTTTTTCTCTCACTTTGGCCGTGATGGTGGTTAGGCCGATGTCATAACCTGCCTTTCTGATCAGCTCATGAATCTGCAGGCATGTCAGCCGCTGCTTTCTGGAAGTCAGCTCCTTTGCCTTGTTTTCTTCATCAAGCAGAATCTGATCGAGAAGCTCGTCGATCTGCTCATTGTATTTTCTTGAAGAGCGGTTTGAAGAATCATAAGATGGGGGATCGATAATGACTTCCTTTGTCTTTTCGAAATCTTCAGCAGACATCTGATCAGTGACGAGTCTGTGATGCTCGCGGGAATATTTTTTCCAGCGCTGTCTGACTGTTTCCCGCGAGACCCCGACAATGTCTGCGACTTTCTGATTTGATAATCCCTTCAGCTTGAGGCTGATAATCGTGTGGTAGTCCATGTAATTGATCACCTTTCCGGTACCTCCTGTTCTCCTCAGATTAAGGAGCAGAAGATACAAAAATAGTGGCAACTTTTCAACCGATATTCGTCAAAAAGTAGCCACTTTTAAACTAACAAATACA
>NZ_MPJW01000046.1 GCF_001945525.1 Ileibacterium valens | reverse complement strand
AGACACACAGAGTAATAGCGGCAGAGTTTTCTGCGACAGCAGCGACATCAATCTCTACAAACTCTATTCCTTCAGCTTTCGCAGACCTTTCCAATCTGCGTTTCCAGTAGCCAAAAGAGGTATAGATCAAGCCATTCTTCTGGCAGAACTCCTTCTGAGAAAGTCCGGACAGGTGATAAGCCTGAACCTGTCTGGTCCAGAATTCCCGGTTTCCTTTTCTGGTTGACGCATAGTGATAATTCGGCATAATGAAAAATCCTCCAGTTTCGTTGTAGATAATCTAACAACGGTCACCGGAGGGTTTAACCCCGTCAAATATAAAGAACTTACGTTTTCTCTGCAGACAAATGCCTGTTCTTCTCTTTAACTCTTATTACCTAAATTAATCGATTCAATGATTCCTAGTCGGAAAGATCAGCACCGTTGGATGCGATCACTTTCTTGTACCAGTAACCGGAATCTTTCAGATAGCGTTTCAGAGTTCCAAGGTCGAATTCATCACGATCCACATAAATGAATCCATAACGTTTTTTCATACCTTCATGAGTAGAAATCAGATCAATTGCAGACCATGGATTGTATCCGAGCATTTCAGCGCCATCATTAATGGCTTCCTGAATCTGGTGAATATGATCCTGGAGGTATTTAATTCGATACTGATCATGGATCTTTCCATCTTCAGTCAGCGTATCATAAGCTCCAAGTCCATTTTCAGTAACGAGCATTGGCAGATGATATCTGGAATACATTTCACGAATTGTAGCTCTGAATCCAACCGGGTCAATTTCCCAACCAAATTCTGTCTTTCCTAAATATTCGTTGCGAACAGATTTATACATGCCCGCAATTCCATTTGAATTCTGCTGGTCTCCACCGATTGGATCAAATGGAATAGAACCATCATCTGCTGCTACAGTGGCCGTATTGTAGTAGTTAAATCCGATAAAGTCAGGATGAGCGTTCTTCATTGCATCTTCATCGCCAGGAGCAAATGTTGGAGTTGCATCATATTTTTTCAGCCAGTTCCAGACGATTGCATTGTAGATTCCATAAACAGCCATATCAAGATAGAGCCAGTTGCGGATTGCGTTAAAATTCTGAGCTGCAATTACATCTTCTGGTTTACAGGTTGCTGGATAAACCAGAGAAATGTTTGGGGCAGGTCCAATTTTAGCTTCTGGAAGCATTTCATGGCAGAGAACCATTGCTTTCGCCTGGGCTACAAGCATGTGGTGGTTTTGCTGGTAGATTTCTTTAAGTACATTGGTTGTTCCTTCTGGAATTGTCAAAGTACCAATCACTGGTCCAACAAGAGTCAGCATATTCTGTTCATTGATGGTCAGCCAGTATTTAACACGATCGCCAAAGTTCTGGAACAGGATGCTGGCGAAGTTTACAAACCATTCAACAGAATCCGGATTTGACCAGCTTCCACGCTTATCCAGCGCAGCTGGCATATCAAAATGGAACATGGTAACGATTGGTTCAATTCCGTACTTCAGACATTCATTGATCAGATCATTGTAGAAGTCGATTCCCTTCTGGTTAATTTCACCAGTTCCTTCTGGAAGAATGCGAGTCCAGGCAATAGAGAAACGATAGGATTTAAATCCCATTTCTGCCATTAAGGCAATATCTTCTTTATAGTGATGATAGTGATCAGCACAAACGGTCAGATCAGAAGTTCCTTCTGGAACTTCCTTAACGTCCTGGCAGGATGGACCTTTTCCATCTTCGAGGTTTGCACCTTCTACCTGATAAGCAGAAGTTGAAGCACCCCAGAAAAAATTCTCAGGAAATGAAGCTAATTTTTCGTTTTTCATAAACATGAATTCTCCTCTATTTATATTTTAATTACAACTTTCCCAAATCGATAGACTATAGACGGGCAGACTTCTTCGGTCTGCCTCTTTTTCTTTTAGCTGATTTTTCCTCGGTTTCTGAAGCAGGAAGAATACCCAGTTTCTCCAGTATCTCGATTT
>NZ_MPJW01000277.1 GCF_001945525.1 Ileibacterium valens | reverse complement strand
ACGGATCGTTCGGTCGCTGTCAGTGATTTCAATCACCGGCTTTGGACTCTCGTCTGATCCTTCCAAATCCAGGAAGACCGTCCTGTCAATTTCTACGAATTCAAGAGCCGCTGAAGCAGGCGATACGGCGGCAGCTTTTCTGCGCCAGTACTGGAAGGTGGATAAAGCCAGGCCGTTTTGGACGCAGAAGCCAGCCTGAGTCAGACCTGACACCTGATATTGATCAACCAGGTTCATCCACTGTTCCTGATTCAGTTCACGGGATTTGGAAAACAGATAATTATGCATAAAATCCTCCAGTTCTAGTCGAATACAGAATATCGACTGGAACCGGAGGATCTAAGCCCGTGCAAATTTCAAAAGGTTACTAGTCTCCTGCCAAAATACGGCATGTCTTGTTTTTCTCTTCGGATTACCTCATTTTTTAAATATCGAGTTAAATATTGACTGTTTACGTGCAAGCGCTTTCTGTTAAGATGTTAGATAAAGAAGCCCTAACAGGCAAAGGAGAAATTGTTTATTATGAATCGTTTTACCTTACCTCGTGATTTGTATCATGGAGAAAATGCACTTGATGCCTTGAAAACTTTAGAAGGAAAGAAAGCAAGCGTTGTAGTCGGCGGTGGAAGTATGAAACGCTTTGGCTTCCTTGATAAAATTGCGAAAAATCTTCAGGAAGCCGGAATGGAAGTGCAGCTGATCGAAGGCGTAGAGCCAGATCCAAGCGTTGAAACAGTAATGAAAGGCGCTGCTATGATGCGTGAATTTGAACCGGACTGGATTGTTGCCGTTGGCGGCGGAAGTCCTATTGATGCTGCAAAAGCGATGTGGGCTTTCTATGAATACCCGGAAATCACTTTTGAAGATCTGATTACTCCATTCAGCTTCCCAACGCTGCGTACAAAAGCAAAATTTGCAGCAATCCCATCGACTTCCGGTACTGCAACTGAAGTTACCGCTTTTTCAGTAATTACTGATTACTCCAAAGGTGTTAAATATCCATTAGCTGATTTCAACATCACTCCCGATGTAGCCATTGTTGATCCAGCTCTAGCCGAAACGATGCCTCCAAAGCTGACTGCGAATACAGGTATGGATGCTTTAACCCATGCGATTGAAGCCTATGTTTCGACATTACATTGCGACTACACCGATCCACTCGCTTTACATGCCATCAAGATGATCAGAGACAACCTGGTGGATTCCTATAATGGAGATATGGCTGCCCGTGATCGCATGCATAATGCGCAGTGTCTGGCTGGTATGGCTTTCTCTAACGCTTTGCTTGGAATTGTTCACTCCATGGCTCATAAAACAGGGGCCGCTTATTCCGGCGGCCATATTGTTCATGGTGCTGCAAATGCAATGTATCTGCCTAAAGTGATTGCCTATAATGCCAAAGAACCAGAAGCTGAAAAACGTTATGGCGAAATCGCTGCATTTATCGGTCTAGAACCAACTTCAGCCGCTCTGATCGAGTGGATCAACAACATGAATCAGCAGCTGAACATCGCTCCATCCATCAAAGAATATGAAGGCGGAATTATCGACGAAGCTGAATTCCTTGAAAAACTTCCTGTGGTTGCTGAACTGGCCGTTGGCGATGCCTGCACTGGCTCTAACCCACGTTCCATCACTCCGGCTGAAATGGAAAAACTTCTGAAAGCCTGCTTCTACAACGAACCAGTAGATTTCTAAATCAGAAACCAGATCGTGAAATTAATATAAAGTCCTCTGCAATTTAGAGGGCTTTTTATATTACTCGATTTCTTCAAAATTCCACTTCTGAATCAACGGCTTACCAACATACGTTAAAGACTCAACCAGGCAGAAAAAGAAAGATGAAGAAAGACAAAGAAAAAGGAGAAACGCGACTAACGTTTCGTAACCTTTTGAAATTTGCACGGGCTTTTATTCCCGGTTATCCCTGAATACCATCAAAGGCGGAAATCTTCTCTGTGCTCCAGCTTTCCTCTCAGGAAAGTCGGAAACGGAAGATTTCCGCCTTTTG
>NZ_MPJW01000003.1 GCF_001945525.1 Ileibacterium valens | reverse complement strand
CTTCTCCTATACCCGCGCGCCTAGCTCTCCCTCCTCCTTTCTTCCAGTTCTGAAACGAGATCTTTTGTTCTGTAGGATCTTCCAGGTATCTTGATCACTTTCGAATGATGTAAAAGCCGATCCAGTAATGCATTTGCCAGAGCCGGATCACCAAACATTTCTCCCCATTGAGAAATTGGCTTGTTCGTTGTAATGATCAGGCTTTTCTTTTCATATCGACGGCTGATCAGTTGAAACAGATAATTTGCAGCTTCGGGGCTGAAGGGAATAAATCCTACCTCGTCTATGATCAGCACTGCATATCTGTTCAGAAAGCGCAGCTTGCCCTCCAGCTTATTGTCTTTAGCTGCTTTGGTAAGCTGCTCTATCAGCTCACTGCAGTGAATGAAATAAGTACTCTTTTCGTTTTTAATACACTCAAGCCCCAGTGCGATTGATAAATGAGTTTTCCCTACGCCTGGTGAACCGATGAACAGAATATTCTCGTGACGGTCTACAAAGCTCAAATCTTTCAGACTAAGGACCTTATCTCGATCCAGTACCGGCTGAAAACTAAAATCAAATTCTTCAAAGGTCTTTTCAAATGGAAAACCTGCCAGCTGTATCAGATGATTGCGCTTCTTTATTTCTCTGATATCCAGCTCTGCATCCAGAGCGTGGTTTAAAGCTGCTACCAGTGTCATTTCCTTCGTTGTGACGCTTTCCAGCAGCTGATCCAGATTGGCTTCCATCTGTAAAAGTCCAAGCATATTGAGCTTATTCTTTAGCTGCAGGTATTCTTTTGCGATTGTCTCCATGATTACTCCTCTTCTGACCAGGAGCCAAATATTTTCAGATTATCCTGTACTATACGATTTATCTCATCATCTTCTTTTGACGGAATCCGAACTTTTAAAGCCTCAAGGTAATCATCCTTACGATAGTTAAATGGACTGCACGAGATCTTATGAGAGGCGATAAGCTGCGTGTTATAGTAGATATAGAGTTTATCGTGGACAGGAACGAGCTTGACTCTCTTTCCAATAAACTTCTGGTTAACTGAGTATCCATTTCCTTTGTATCTGACCAGCAGTGTTGATGGCACCGTCTGGACGCTGATGTTATGCAGATAGCTTTCAAGCATGGCATTTGAAGGCAAAGGATCTAGATGCTCTTTTTCTTTTTTGAACAGGACGACTGGCGGGACTCCTGTTGTCTGATTCGTTTCCCGGTTAATCTGTGTATTCAGCTGATGAATCTGTTTTAGAAGATCTTCTTCTGTTTCCAGCTTCTTCTGATAGGGCTGAAGCCATTGAACGTAACGGTTGGCTGATTCGCATTTTCCTTTTGTCTGCGGGGATCTGACCTGGCATAATCTAATCTTTATTCCTGTATCTTTTTCAAAATTTTCGATTTGTTTATGCTTCGTTTTTCTTGAACCTCTTACAGAGACAACTGCAGACATATTGTCAGTCAGTATTTCTTTTGGTGCACCTGATGACTGGTAGAGGACCTCAAGCAGACATCGTATGAAGTCTTCTGTAGTTTTTGTTTTTGTATAGACAAAGCAGTGAAGACGAGAATAGGACCAGGTGGCTGAAAACAAATTGTATTCAATGATCTCTCCGTTTTTCAGTTCCATAGACAGATCTTCAACCCAATCGACCTGAAGCTGCTTTCCTGGAGGTGTTTCAAATCTTGGATGGGGTGTACTGACAGTTAGACGCCCATCAATCTGCTTTTCTTTAAGCAGATGTGTAAAAGTACTGTAACTTCGGAATACATCCTCTCCATATTTATTCTGGAAGTACTCAAAGGCAGCTTTTTTCGTTGGGTGGATTGTTGACATCATTTCTTCAATTTCGTCCAAATATGGATTTAGATAACTGGGTCTGTCTCGTGTGATGATAGCTTTTCCTCCTTCCCGGTAGTACCTGGCAACAGTATGCCGATCTACGCTATACTTTTTGGCCAGCTGTGTAAAGTTGGGTTTTATTCCTTGAATCTTTGCCATGTTCAACTCGAGATTAAGCTGGGTGGTTTGATTTCGTTTCATTTTGTC
>NZ_MPJW01000285.1 GCF_001945525.1 Ileibacterium valens | reverse complement strand
CTCCTTTTATAAGAAGGATAAAGGGCAAGGTCGAGATAATCATCGACAAAGGAACTGACAGTAGTGAAGACAGAATCCATCTCAATATGAGGGAAGAGAGAATGGAGCAGTGGCAAACGGCCCTGAATCGAGTTATAGTGTGTTTGGTAATTTTGTTTATTGATCATGAACATATTTTACCAAAAAAGGCACCTCATCCATTACGGATCAGGTGCCTCTTTTTATTTTTGGACTGTCAGAAATTTAACAGCCCCTTAAAAAGTTATTTTGAGTCTGAAACGGGAGGTATAGGAAATTATGAAAAACTATTTTTTCTCTTCAGCTTTGTCATTGGTTTCAGCTGGTTTTTTCCATTTTCCATAAGTGATCTTTAGCGAATGTGGTCAATGCATCTCTCCACAGTCCCCAGTCATGTGCACCGTCTTTAATATCAAAGGCGAGGTTTGCACCATGATCAGTCAGATATCTGCGAATACCAAATATTGTTTTGTAACGATCCTGTTTTCCAAGTCCGTCATCGGCGATACCACTGACTTCATAAAAACCATCCGCATCTTTCAGCTTAGCGAGTTCTTTTTCAGTAGCTGCGTCCATGATATCAAGACAACCAAAGTTTGGCGTGAAGATACCATAGTAGCCAAACTGATCAGGGGATTTTAAGGCTTCGCTGACAGTGGTGTATCCACCCATGGAAAGACCGGCAAACGCCTTGTCAGCCTTGTCCTTGGATACGCTGCAATTTTCTTCTACATAAGGAATGATAGCTTCAGTAAGGTTTTTATCAATCTTATCCATATCCCATTCGAGTTCCTAGTTATCCATGGTTACGATGATTGTTTTATCAAGCTTACCTTCAGCAATCAGGTTATCGAAGATATTTTTGGCAGAACCGATGGTCATCCATTCAACTTCGTTTCCGCCGCCATGAGACAGGTAAAGTGTCTTATAGGTTTCGTTTTTGTCATAGCCTTCTGGCAGGTAAATACCTAATGGCTTTTCGCTGCCATCAGCAGCCTTGTAATTCACATATTCAACCGTTCCCACTTTTTTTATCGGTACGTGGATAAATGTATTCCTGGCCTTCAAGACAATTATCTTTATCACCTACATAAATCGTTGACCATCCGCAGTCAGAATCACCATTTTTCTCAGGCAGGTTAGACTGATCTTTCAGGATATTGTCCATATCGCCATCTTCTACAAAACCGTAGAAATATTGAGTACCCGGTAAAGGAAGCGTGACTTTGAATGTACCATCATCCTGTTTTTCCATAGGAATAGGCAGATAGCCAGCATCTTTGACTGAGTAACCGGTCTGGAACATGCCATCTTTCTACTCATCAGGCAGGATAGTTTCTACTTCTTCTCCACTAATGAATTTTTTGCCATCTTTTTGATTATAGAAATTGAAGTTTCCGACTAAAGCAACTTCTTTAACGTCTTTAGAAGTTGGTTTATGAGTAAAGGTAACCTGATAATCTGCATCGTTCTTCTTAAAATCTTTATTTTCGCTGACCACAGCAGAGTCTTTTCCTTTTTCATCAGCAGCTAAAACAGGAGCACCCTGAAACAAGGTTAGAGCCAGGGCTGAACAAAGCATAGTACCGGCAGGCAGTTTTGAACATTTCATAGAATTTTCCTCAATTTTTCCTTTTATTAAACCGTTAAGCGACTCAGAAATTGGCAGGTCATGCCTCCCATCCTGCCTAATGGGAAGGCATTAAAGTTGATTAATTTTCTGATCAATGGTTCTGAATTCAGTATATCCTGAACATAAGCGCTTTATTATTTGGAAATTGAGTATATATTTCGTTTTGTGAAATCGGAATTTAAAAAAAATTCAATAAACTGTAGTTCCCAAAAATTTTCTACCTAGACCCTAAATTGAGTTCATCAGGGACTTTAATCTTGAATAACTTATATCCCTGATTTGCTTTCGAATCAGCCTCATGAATAATAATTTTGTCTTCGAATACTGAACAACGTTGATATCCCAGGTTTTGAAACAGACTGATTGGATTCAATTTCTTGGTTCTTTTATTCTCATGATTCAATAGTTCCAACTGGATTCTTTTGACAATCATTGAAGCGATAAAAGTAATCAGAAGATGACCTTTCAGACACT
>NZ_MPJW01000158.1 GCF_001945525.1 Ileibacterium valens | reverse complement strand
TTTGTCGATTACACGACCAAGATTGATGTAAGTCTTTCGGTCTTTACCGTCCACCCAGTGTGAACAGCAGACTTTCCCATATTCAACCCCATTTTTTCTGTCATAGCAGAGATACATAACGATTCACATCGGTAGAATTATTTCTACCTATAGAATAAATCTTTTCAGGATTATAAGGTGATACTAACTCGAAATATCTGTACATAAAGCGTAATTGAAGCAGTTAGAAATTAGATAGAATTTCTAGGTAGAAAAAAGTTTGGGAATTACAGGTAAATTAATTCTATTGATTTTCAGAAGTCTGAAGTCATAAAATCCTTACTTTCCTTCTTTGGGAATCACATGAACTTCCATTTCAAGATGAATTCCTTTTTTCCTGTAAACTTCATCCTGAACGATTCTCACCAGCTCGAGAAAGTCCTTGCAGCTTGCCTGTCCTCTATTGATCAAAAACCCAGTATGTTTTTCGGAAACCTGAGCATCATTAACACTGGTTCCCTGCAAGCCGCATTCACGGATTAAAGCACTCGCAAACCCGTTTTCAGGCCGTTTGAAAGTACTTCCTGCCGAAGGCATCTCCATAGGCTGTCTGGTCCACCGTCTTTCATGAAGCTCGTCCATTGCATGATAAATATCTTCTTTATCCCGATCTTCAAATTGAAAGACCGCCTTTAAAACAATGCCGAACCGATCGCTGAACATGGAGTGACGATAGGAAAGATCAAGTTCTTCTGCCGGGGTATTATGAACATTTCCATCTTCATCCATCCATTCACAGGATTCGATAATATCCTTGATTTCTCCACCGTAGGCTCCCGCATTCATTATCACCGCTCCGCCAACTGTTCCTGGTATCCCTGAAGCGAATTCAAATCCTCCAAGCCCACGTTCAGCCAACCAGTTTGCGAGTTGCTCATTTGTAGTCCCAGCCAACACTTCAACTCTGTTAGGATCAAGCTGCTTGATTCCTGTAAAGTTCGTAATGGTCTCAATAATCCAACCATCGTAACCTTCATCTTCAAAAAGGACATTACTTCCCTTTCCTAACATACAAATTGGTGCATTACACTCTTTGGCATCAAGCAGGATGGATCGAATTTCTTCTTCACTGCCTGGGCGATAGTATCGAGCAGCTGGTCCTCCGATTTTTAAAGTCGTTGAATCTTTTAGTTTTTTTCCAATTTCATAGTTCATAAAATCCTGCCCTTTCTGTTATTGTTTATGCATTCAGCGCTGATTGATCTGTATTGGTTTATTGATGACAGATGATCACTTTCTAATGGAGCCCGCTAATGATCACTTTTCACAGATCTGAGCTATCTTATCAGTACGCTGTGTTTATTTTGAATGATGACTGTTCAATCCATACTTGATGGACCTCTCATTCAATCATGCTGATATATTGATTTTGATTTATGCTTATAATTTTTATCCGCCAGTCCGGCAGCTGAGTATCCTGAAAACAACAGAAATAGAATTTGTCCAATCATATATTTTCAGTTTTGCTTATAAAGTATGGTTCAAATTACATATCCTGTTCATTTTAAGTATACAAATTGGTTTACGTATGAATTTGGGATGACCAAAAAAATTATTGAATACCCTTTCTTTTCGAAAGTGAATTTCAGTTGAAAGATCAAGCTGACCTAAAAAGAATCGAATTTTCTTCGTATTGTCCGGCTTATTCGAAAAGAGAATCATGAAAGATATTTGATCCATCTCTTTTGGTCATTTCGTCTGATCCACCTTCCGAAAAAAGGGGCTGTTAAATTTCGACTGATTTTTCATCAGCGAGATTTACAGCCCCTTTTTCTATGCTTTTTATCTGATTCAATCCTGTTTTATGATGTGTTTTTCCGCTCAAGTCAATTTTTGAACGCACTGAAAAGAGGCAAAACTCAAAAAGACTGTTTATAATCTTTTTCAGATTTCGCTTTTCTGCTCCTTTAATTTTCCATAACGTTCGAGTTCTGGGCAACTCATCCGATTTCTGTTGTTTAATTTTCTGATATTGTGTCCCATGGCCACAATAAGCACCTCAAATTTTACGTTTTCCAGTCCCCGGCGTCTCAATCGGCTGTATCTGTAGTTTTCTTTAAGATCTCCGAAGGTTCCTTCCGCCTGAATGCTCCGGCTGACCATAATCTCATGTCCTGCATCTGAAGACATGTTCTCCCG
>NZ_MPJW01000276.1 GCF_001945525.1 Ileibacterium valens | reverse complement strand
TTATCGTATTCGTGAGGCTTGAAGCCGAAAAATGGCTGATTCCAGATAAAAATTTCTGGTAGATTCTGAACACCACGATGAAGTGCGGAGCAATTCGCGCTTCTATCTGCTTAACTTAATGACATTGCATATTTTTTGATTTACGATCTTTACTGATATACTTGTGCTTTAAACAGTCATTATGAATTCGATTCTGTTCGATGGCGTTTCGATAGAAAAAGACTGCCTGCCAGTCAAAACGGATGAATTTAAAAGAAAAAACGAAGGATAGAAAGGGGAAAGGCTTTTGAATGATAAATTAACCATAAGGATCCGCTTATGGCGGGGAGCAATATTTCTGGTCTGCTTTTTGCTCTTTCTTCAGTGTTATTACCTGCTGGATATTCATTACAATCCGCTTGCACGCTATCCGTATGGAACACCTGAACAAAGAGAAATGATTGAGATGATTCTTTCAGATGATGATATCGATTATCTGATCACTTCCCAGATGGATCCTGAGATCTTTTTACCATTTATGCTTTCAGAAGGCTTTAATATCCGAAATGCTTATTATTATGAAACAGCAATGCAGACTCGAAGCGCCCAGCCCGAAATCGTCGTTGATTTCGTAAACATGTTTCGAAAGCGCTGGACGCTTTCAGAAATGGAAAACTATCTTCGATTCTACTCATATAATGATATTGTTGATTTTTATGATAATTCAGGACAGGCCAGCCTGGTCAATAAACCCGATGATCCGCTGTTAATTCTTGATCAGAAGTCATCGGTCTGGACTTATCGGCCGGCTAATCTCAGAATGGATGGTTCTTTGATTCTGGATCAGGAAGCCATGAACGCTTTTTTGGCTATGCAGATGGCAGCTTCAGGCGAAGGAATTGATCTTCAGCCCTTAGCTGGATACATTTCCTATCGACAGCAAAAAGACAATGCCGCTTCAAATCCATATCCAAATTCAAGAAATCTTCCTTATGGATCCAGAGAAGAACAGCTTGGATTCACTTTGATTCTTGAGCCGGCAACTCGATACATTTCATCGATTCCAGCAACCATGGAAGGTGGATATCTGCAAAGTCCATTAAGTGAACAGGATCAGAGGATTTCTGACTGGTTAGAATCACATGCTTCTGAATATGGATTTATCATTCGCTATCCAGCAGATAAATCTGAAAAGACCCAGGAAAATTATCAACCGTTTATTCTTCGATATACCGGAATAACTGCAGCCAGGGAAATGGAAAACATGAATCTCTGCCTGGAAGAATATGTCCAGATGACTCAGGCCACGAAATAAGATTTGTGAGTCATTGCCCATTACAGCGTTCAGCCAACAACGATTTAAAACTCTCTAAAGAATATCGCTTCGGTGTTTAAGGATCCACTTCGCATTTCTGAAGCGCTAATATTACCGGTCATAAATGCAAAAAAGACAAACCAGACAGACCACATCGGTTTGAATAAATGAAAGAATAGGGGTGATTAAATGAGTGCTGAAATTATAATTGCTTCTGATTCACATGGACGAAGCGACGTTTTACATCAATTACAGAAAGCTTATCCCGAAGCGGATCTGTTTCTTCATTGCGGAGATCTTGAAGATTCTCCAACAAAGTTTCCTGGATGGGTTTTTGTCCGTGGAAATAACGACTGGGAACCGGATATGCCTGAAGACAGAGTTCTGAAAATCATGAACCATAAAATTTATGTCTGTCATTCCCATCGGCTGCCCTATCGGGATAAGGATAAGGCGCTTGCTGTTCGGGCTTTGGAAAATGGTTGTGACATAGCCATTTATGGACATACTCATGTCTCAAAAATTGAGAGAGTGAACGGAGTTCTTGAAATTAATCCGGGCAGTCTTCTGTTTCCAAGAGATGGAAATCCACCCAGTTATGCTAGACTGATCTTTCATGATGATGGTCAGACAGAAGCTGAAATCATTTTTGAACCGGATTGGCCGTTTCAGGAATCCAGGGAAGATAAGAAGAAAAATCGAGGATGGAACTGGTTCTGGTAAGCTGGTACTGGTAAACCAGTTCTGAAGAATCAATTCTGGTTCATCGATTGTAACCTTTTGAAATTTGCACGGGCTTTTATTCCCGGTTATCCCTGAATACCATCAAAGGCGGAAATCTTCTCTGTGCTCCAGCTTTCCTCTCAGGAAAGTCGGAAACGGAAGATTTCCGCCTTT
>NZ_MPJW01000260.1 GCF_001945525.1 Ileibacterium valens | reverse complement strand
TGGAAAGTCTGCTGCCATGGGCTGAAGAGATCCAGAACAGGTTCAGCCTGAAAGGTCAGGCTGCCTGAGTTCAACAGAATCACAAAAGGCGGAAATCTTCCGTTTCCGACTTTCCTGAGAGGAAAGCTGGAGCACAGAGAAGATTTCCGCCTTTGATGGTATTCAGGGATAACCGGGAATAAAAGCCCGTGCAAATTTCAAAAGGTTACAAAATTTCTATGTTTTATAAGTGTTATTTTCTATACAACCAACACCGCAGATCCAATCTGTCAGATCAATCGTTTCTGGCTTTGAATTCAGTCTATAAATTGTGAAACCGAATTTCTCATCTTTAATTCATACACGGGTATAAACGGTTAAACAGACAGGGAAGAACAACGGATCCAGACCGATTGTTCTTCCCTGCAGCGAATCATTATCAATTAAACAGTTGCTTGGAAAAGTTCATTAAGACCTTCATCAGCAATCTCACTCATTCAGTTATAGTTTACTATTTCAATTTTGGTTGTCGCCTGATCTATGTTCTGACTAAACTTTCAAACATCCTGCCGTCTTCTGGCTGACTCAGCTTTTTGATCCGAATCTTATAAACAACAACCAGCATTAAGGCCGCGAGAATCCAGGCTGAAACTTCAGCACTGAGTACTCCGTAAAACCCAATCCACCCTGGCAGGATCAACAATGCGATTGATCTGGCTGCAAATTCGAGGATTCCCGAAAGCATGGGCCAGAAGGTATCAGACATGGACTGAAGAGAAGTTCGATAAATCCATAAAATACCCAGAAACGGTAAAAACAGACATAAGAATTGAATGCAGATTTTTGCCGCATCAATGACTTCCGGCTGATTTCCAACCATTAATTCAATCAGCGGAGCTCCAAAAAGCAGCATGGATGCATAGATAGATAAATTAATCAGGATCAGGCAAAAATTGATCTGCCTGACTCCAACCCGAATTCGTTCAATTTTCATTGCACCAAGATTCTGCCCTGCAAAGGTACCTGCCCCGGCTCCAAAGGAGACATCCACCTGTTCAAAAATGATCAGGATCTTTGAAGCCACTGAATAGGCCGCAATATAAACAGATCCAAATCCATTGATTGCCGTCTGCATGAAAATAACGCCGACAGCCGTGATGGAATTCATCAACGCCACTGGAAGCGAAAGCAGAAAAGACTGCTTAAACAGCTCTCCATCCCATTTCCAGTCCTGCTTATTCAGTCGAAGAAATTCAATCTTTCTTACCCGGCTGAAGCAGTAAATGGCAGAAAAGAATTGAGCACTTAAGGTCGCAGCTGCGGCCCCCAGAACACCCCAGTCAAAGACCATGACAAATACGACGTCGAGTATTGTATTGATAAAAAAAGCAATAATCATCGCGATCAGCGGATCTCTTGAGTTTCCAAGGGCTCTTAAGATACCGGATAAAAAATTATAAGACAGCGAGATCAGTATCCCACCAAAAATAACTTCTATATATGCCCAGGCATCCGCGATCAGAGTCTCGGGAGTATTCATCCAGGCCAGCATCATTCTAGCCGAACTCATCGACAGGAAAGTCAGAATAATCCCTACCGAAAAGTTCAGGATGAATGACATCGTAATGGCTTTTCTTAATTTATCAAAATCCTGTGATCCGAAAAACTGTGAACATTGAATGCTCACCCCCTGTGCCATTCCGATAATAAAACCGAGAACTAAAAAGTTCAGGCTTCCGGTCAGACCAACCGCGGCCAAAGCATCCATCGAAACCCCTCGTCCTACGACAAGCGTATCGACGAAGTTATACATCTGCTGAAGAATATTCCCAAACAGCAGCGGAATCGAAAACCCCACAATCAGTTTGAGAGGCTTCCCGGACGTCATATTTTTAACCTGGTTTTCCATTTTGAACCCCTGCCTTTCTTTTCTTTTTTTTGCCGATCGAATTCAGTTCCATCATCTGTCAGTATTCACCAACAAACCCCTGATCCATATGTAAAACGTATTTTGATTTGGATCAAAATCGACTTCAACATCTACGAAAGCTTTTGAAACAAAATTTTCAAAAATTAACAATTCTTTATGCAAAATCAGGAATTGGATTCCGGTTTATCTGTTTACCTACTGCCTGTTCATCTTCGAATCACTTTATTTGACGTTCAAGGCGAAGCAATTCCAGGAAGACATAAGAAAAAGCCGAATGACAAAATGTCACTGCGTGACTATTCTGTCCCTTCGGCTTCTTCCTTGGTATCATCCCCTGCAAGCAATGTTTCATTATAATAATTCGACTGATACGCAATCTGAGAATTCAATTTATTAAATCCGAGCTCTTCGCTTAAGGTCGGAACATCCCCATATAATGAAGTTCCAAGACCTAATCGATGGCCTTCAATCGCTATTCCGAGCGCTTCTGCAACCGTCGGGAAAATGTCAAGAGTTGTAAATTCACGAGTTTTAGCGCATTCAACATCAGGTCCATTAATCACTGTAAAATAGACCTTCCGTTCAAACCTTTCATCAACCAGTTCAGGAATCAGACCATCCATATTCAGATGATCACCGCTTAATACAATGACTGTATCCTCAGCGAAATCCTGAGCCTGAATCCAATCGATAAATTCGCCAACACGATGATCCGAACAATGAATCACATTCTCCATTTGTTCATCATAAAGCTCTTTGCAGTCTTCGCACAGGTATCCATTTTTAAAGTGTGTATCTGCCGTCAGCATCGTGAAATTGAATGGCTGATCCGATGCGGCCATTTCTAAAATTGCCTCTTTGGCATATTCAAACAGCTTCTTATCTTCAAATCCCCACCATTCTTTATAATTCTGAGGGATTCTGCCTTCATCCCGGGCAGTCTGAAGATCAAAAATTTCATAATTCCCATGCTGAGAATAAAAATTTGCCCGACCGGCGTAGGCGGCTTCCGATCCAACCATAAGCTGCTGCTGATACCCCTGCTCCATTAATAAATCGCCCAAGGTATCAAGATTTGGCATGAAATTATTTTCTTCATCAAAGTTTTTTGTAAATTCGCCGTTTCCAAGAGCGAGTGGAGTTCCAGAACTTTGCGAAACCATTCCAGCAATCGTCCAGCTTGAGCCGTTTGTCACCCGGCCTCCATTGATTTTATCAGAGTCATCTGCTGAAAAGTCCTGGTTTTCCCTGGCGATTCGGGTCAGATTTGGAATCAGATTATCATCCATGGTTCCACCATCTTCGCGGCTTGCATATGTACTCTCCATCGATTCCATATAGATCCAGATCAGATTCTTTTTCTGTTCAGGATATTGAATCAGGGCTTCTGAAGGCTTTTGATAATAGTTTTCATACAACTGTGAAATGGTCTTTCGTTCATCAAGATACTGTCCAATTCCAAGCAGGTTATACCCTTCGTGAAGTTTAGCTCCGAGGGCACCGCAAAGCATCAGATTCAATGCGATACACAGACAGCCAATCACTGAAATTGCCCGTTCAAGGATCAAGGGTACATCTTGTTTTTTTGTAATTCGCTTTTTACGGCGAAGCGCAAGGTAGAGAAAACCTGCGTAAAGCAGAGTAGATAACAGAACCTGCAGCCACATTCTTTCAAAAAAGCCGCCTACTATCTGCCAGACGGTATTTTCAGCTCCTCCCATTGATACTTGAAGGGTGTATAGAAGCTGTGAAAATGAAGCCACCTGTACATTTTCAGTCAGATAAAAAATTGAATATCCGGCAATACATACCAGAAGATAAAGAATCCAGGCGAGAGTCGCAGTAAATATCCACATCGATTCAATCCTTCCTTTCTTCCGGGTGTTACGCCTGCCTAAATAAAAAAATGCTTCCAGGTATTAGACAGGCAGAACATAATTATTCGTCTTAATTTCATTAATCGACTCTATATGCTTTATTTACGGTCTAAAGCAAAATCAATTATGCAAAAAGATCTTCCTTCTGACAATCAATCCATCAAAACTGAAAGATTAAACTTTGATTAAGAATCCACTTTGTTAATTGTAAGCGCTGTTTTCACGAAAGACAGCCATTCATTCTTATGCTAATGTTCATTTTCCCTTGATATTGCAAACATTATTCATTCTCAGTTCTTTTTAAATCTATCTAGACTGCCTTACTTCAATCCATTGAATTAGAAAGAAAGCTCTGAGCAGGTTTATTCACTATAATCTTTGTTTGATACCAACAAATGGAAAAATAAGAAAAACAGATTATACCTGAGCCCTCCAAAAGCGAATCAGCTCAGATACAATCTGTAATTGTTTTATTTTGATCAGTTTTCAATTTGTTTTCGATCTTCTTTTTGGTTTTTCAGTCTTTGCATACTGCGATGCATTCGACTTCAACAAATACTCCCTTGGGAATATCCTTGACTGCTACACAGCTGCGGGCTGGTTTATTTACAAAGTATTCAGCATACACTTCGTTAAAAGCAGTAAAATCGTTAATATCAGCCAAAAAGCAGGTCGTCTTTACAACATGATCCATGTCACTGTTTGAAGCAGACAGAACAGCGCTCAGATTCTTCATCACCTGCAGAGTCTGTTCCCTGATTGCCCCTTCGACAATCTGTCCGGTTGTCGGATCAATCGGAATCTGTCCGGATAAATAAACCATCCCATTGACTTTAACAGCCTGAGAATATGGACCTACAGCAGCTGGCGCCAGGTCCGTATGTACTTTGTTCATCGTTTTCCCTCTCGTTAAATATTTCGAATTGCTTATCTCATCCTGTTTTTTCAACAGTCTGATCAGTCTAACAGCATGAACCCCTGCTCTTTTAATGCATCCCGGATAAATCCGATATGTTCATGGTTGCGGGTTTCAACGTTAATTCGAAGGACGCAATCCGTAATCGATGTTCCTTCACTCGCCTTCTCATAAAATACAGAATCTACATTGGCTCCAAGACTGGCAAGAAGGGTTGAAACCTGAGAAAGCTGACCCGGCTTATCTTCAAGACGAATCACCAGTGTGTCGCTGCGTCCGGATTTCATCAGACCGCGTTCAATGACTTTTGAAAGGATTGTTACGTCAATATTTCCTCCGGATAGAACACAGACCACGTTCTTATGTTCAGCCGGAATTTTATCAAACATCACCGCGGCGACTGGAACTGCCCCCGCCCCTTCAGTGATCAGCTTATGCTGTTCAATCAGAGTCAGAATGGCGGTTGCGATTTCATCATCATTCACGGTAACAATATCGTCAACATAGTCACGAACCAGACTGAATGTATTATCCCCCGGCTCTTTGACCTTGATCCCATCGGCAATGGTAATGACTTCGTCAAGGCAGACAATTTTTTCTTCATTCAGACTGGCTGCCATGCTTGCAGCCCCTTCAGACTGAACGCCGTAGACTTTGATATCCGGCCTGAGCTGTTTAATGGCATAGGCAACTCCAGAAATTAATCCCCCTCCGCCAACAGGAACAACTACCGCATCTGCATCTTCAATCTGGTCAAGAATTTCAAGACCAATGGTTCCCTGTCCGGCAATGACAAGTTCATCATTAAATGGATGAATAAATGTATAACCATGTTCGCTTTCAAGCCGAAGGGCCTCTCCATACGCATCGTCATAAACACCAGGTACCAGACGTACATCGGCTCCATAGCTTCTGGTTGCTTCTACTTTTGAAATTGGAGCTCCTTCTGGAAGGCAGATGATGGCAGGAATCTTAGCCTGCTTAGCAGCAAGGGCTACGCCCTGTGCATGATTTCCAGCGGAACAGGCTACGACACCATGGCTTTTTTCTTCTTCTGTGAGTTGTGAAATCTTGTAATAAGCCCCTCGCAGCTTAAAGGAACCTGTATTCTGAAGATTCTCAGTTTTCAGATAAACGTTAAGTCCTTTCTTGATTTTTGGGGCGTAAATCAGATCTGTCATTCGAGCTGTATCCTTAAGGATATATCTGGCATGATAGATCTTGTCGAGTGTTAACATGAAATTCTATTTCTCCTGTCTAACAGCCAGCTGTTCTATAAACTGGCGGGCCGCTCTGGCCGACCTTCCGCTCTTGCGTAAGGCAAACTGCTCTGCTTTGAGCATCAGCCGATCCTCATCCATATCGATTTTATAAGCCTTGGCGAGCTGTAAAACGATATTTCTATATTCCTGAATACTTGGTTTTTCAAACAGTATTCTCATTCCAAAACGATCCGATAAGGAAATTGTCTCCTGCATCGTATCATTGCGGTGAACATCATCCCCACCGCGGTCCGAGAACGTTTCTCTGACAATATGACGTCTGTTGCTGGTGGCATAGATAACCACATTCTGACTTCTGGCTGAAACCGTTCCTTCTAAAACAGCCTTGAGGGCTGAAAATTCATCATCATTTTCCTGAAAGGACAGATCATCGATGAAAATGATGAATTTTAAAGGATTCACTGACAGCTCTTCAAGAAGTTCAGGAAGAAGTTCAAGCTGGTTTTTTCGAACTTCAATCAACCGCAGTCCCTGCGGATAGAGCAGATTGACAGTCGCTTTAACCGTCGCTGATTTACCTGTCCCTGCATCTCCATAAAGAAGAATGTTGCTGGCGGTCTGATTATTGAGTAAAACCATTGAATTATCGATCACTTCTTCATGCTGAGACTGATATCCATATAAATCATTGAATGTTACCGGGTCTGGATGAGCAATTGGTTTAAGACGGATCTCGCCATCAAGCTGCTCAACACGAAACATTCGATATTCAGCAAAAATCCCAAAACCATATTCTGAGACATGCATCAGACGATTGAGGTAGTCTCCCTGCAGATCGCATTCATGGGCTGAAAAAGCAGGCATGGTCGGATCATCAAAGAAAAATTCTGAATTCAGGGATCCAGCCTGTGCTAAGGATGCCAGTTCATTCATCGCGGCATCGAGCATATAGGAGGGTATTTCATGATCCTGACTGGCAAAATCCGAGCAGCAGGTTGGCATACACAAAACCTTATGGCGCAGATAATCGGTCCAGTCTGTATATCCAGCTGCATAAAGTTTGCCTGCAAAATAACAGAAACGTCCTCTGACTGACTCCATGGATTCCTGTCTTTCAGATGAACCGATCAGATTAAAAAATGCGTCAATGACCGGATCTTCACGAAGCCCGGCAAAGACGGCCAGCTCTCGAAGCCGCTGTCCTAAAGAAATACTCATTGCGTAATCGCTCCTTTTTATTATGGAAGAATTGCTCCTTTGTCAGCGGAGGATACCAGTGAAGCATAACGTCTGAGATATCCTTCAACATGCTCTTTCTTCTGAATCGGCATTTCTTTTTTCCGCTGTTCAATTTCTGCATCATCTACTTTAAGGGTAATTGAATAATTCGGAATATCAATGGAAATCAGGTCTCCATCCTTTACATAAGCGATCAGACCGCCAGAAACTGCCTCCGGTGAAATATGTCCGATGGCTGCTCCGCGCGTGGCACCGGAAAAACGGCCATCAGTAATCAGGGCAACTTCCTTATCGAGACCCATTCCTGCGATCGCTGAAGTGGGTGAAAGCATCTCGCGCATTCCTGGTCCGCCTGCTGGACCTTCATAGCGGATCACCACAACATCTCCAGCCTTTACCTTACCGCCAAAAATTCCAGCAATAGCTTCTTCTTCTGAATTAAAGACAACCGCCGGACCTTCGTGGACAAGCATTTCCGGGGCTACCGCTGAGCGTTTAACCACGCATCCATCCGGCGCAAGATTTCCTTTTAAGACGGCAAGTCCACCGGTCGCTGTATAGGGATTATCTACCGTCCGAATGACTTCCGGATTCAGATTGTTCGCATCCTGAATATTTTCATGAAGGGTTTTTCCAGTTACAGTCATCACATCCCCATGAATCAGTCCAGCATCTTCAAGCTGTTTTAATACCGCATAAACTCCGCCGGCTGCATTGAGATCTTCCATATAAGTCGGACCTGCTGGTGCTAAATGGCAAAGATTTGGCGTCTTTTCAGAAATTTCATTGACATGATCCAGATCAATATCAATTTTGCATTCATGGGCAATCGCTGGTAAATGCAGCATTGAGTTTGTAGAACAGCCTAAAGCCATATCGGCAGTCAGCGCATTTTCAATGGCCTCTTTGGTCATGATGTCTCTTGGACGAATGTTCTGCTTTACAAGTTCCATGACCTGCATTCCTGCTTTTTTAGCCAGCTCAATACGAGCTGAATAGACAGCTGGAATCGTACCGTTTCCTTTTAATCCCATTCCAAGCACTTCAGTCAGGCAGTTGTGAGAATTAGCCGTATACATTCCTGAGCAGCTGCCGCAGGAAGGGCAGGTATTTAATTCATATTCCTTAAGCTTTTTTAAATCAATCTTTCCTGCTTTATAGGCACCAACCGCCTCAAACATACTTGAAAGCGAGGTCTTATGGCCGTCAATTCGTCCTGCCAGCATTGGCCCGCCTGAAACAAAAATAGTTGGAATATTTAACCGGGCAGCTGCCATCAATAATCCAGGAACGTTTTTGTCACAGTTAGGAACCATCACCAGGCCGTCAAAGGCATGGGCTAAAGCCATTGCTTCCGTTGAATCCGCAATCAGATCACGGGTAACCAGTGAATAGCGCATTCCATTATGGCCCATCGCAATTCCATCGCATACTGCAATCGCTGGAAAGACGATCGGGGTTCCTCCTGCCATGGCCACTCCGACTTTTGCTGCTTCGACAATTTTATCCAGATTCATATGTCCTGGAACAATATCATTCTGACTGGAAACAATACCGATCAGTGGACGATTGATTTCTTCTTCTGTTAATCCAAGCGCATGAAGCAAAGAGCGCTGGGGGGCTTTATCAAAGCCCTTTTTCATAGCATCACTGTTCATCATCTATTTCCTCTTCCAATTTTTCAAGGAGTTCAGAACAGATGAATGTCCCTTAAAGGTAGGACAGAAGGTCAGACCTTCCGATTGGTTTATCTTATCGGATGGACTCTATTCATACAAAAATCATGCGCCTGCTTTCTTCTAAACAGACATCTGAATTTCATTATTCATCTGTTTGAACCGTATTTTCTTTAATACTTTCTATAAATGCACGAAAAACCCGCATTGCGGGTTTTTCTGAATGGTATTGACCGTTTTCAGTAAACAACTCAACGGTTTTTCAAACGTATTTTTACAAAATGGATTAGTTATTAACCAGTTTGTCTTCGTCAGCCCAGCTGTATAACTGTCTGATTTCTTCGCCGACTTTTGAACTTGGATGTTCCTTAGCGATTTTACGCATCGCTTTGAAGTGAGCCTGTCCTCCAGCTTCAGACATATCAAGCAGGAAGTCTTTTGCGAATGTTCCATCTTGGATGTCCTTAAGGATTTTCTTCATCGCTTTTTTGGTATCGTCAGTGATGATCTTTTCGCCAGTGATGTAATCTCCATATTCAGCCGTATTCGAAATGGAATAACGCATTCCTTCAAAACCGGACTGATAAATCAGATCAACGATCAGTTTCATTTCATGAATACATTCAAAATATGCATTTCGTGGATCGTAGCCTGCTTCAACAAGAGTTTCAAAACCTGCCTGCATTAAGGCTACAACACCTCCGCATAAAACAGCCTGTTCACCGAAAAGGTCTGTTTCAGTTTCAGTACGGAATGTCGTTTCAAGAACACCGGCTCTTGAAGCCCCAATACCCGCTGCATAAGCCAGTCCTAAATCCTGAGCGTCTCCAGTAGCGTCCTGTTCAACGGCAATCAGTGATGGAACACCTTTATTGGCCAGATATTCGGAACGTACAGTATGTCCAGGACCTTTTGGAGCGATCATGATAACATTTACATCTTCTGGCGGAACGATCTGTCCAAAATGAATATTGAAACCATGAGCAAATGCGAGTGTTTTACCTGCGCTCAGGTTTGGTTTGATTTCAGCTTCGTATACGGCTTTCTGCTTTTCATCAGGAATAAGGACCATGATGATGTCAGCTGCCTTTGTGGCATCCGCTACACTCATCACTTCAAGACCCTGCTCACGGGCTTTGGCAGCAGATTTGCTTCCTTCGTAAAGTCCAACGACAACATCAACTCCTGAATCCTTAAGATTCAGAGCGTGGGCATGTCCCTGTGATCCATAACCGATGATGGCAACTTTTTTTCCATTCAGTTTGTTGAGATCGCAATCCTGCTGGTAAAAAATTCTGTTTTCCATAACTATCCTTTCGTGTTCTGCCTGCTGACAGAATCAATGCTTTATATCTTGTTCGAAATTTCTTTCGATTTTATTCTTTATAGATTTCATTCAAAGATTTCTGGATTAAATCTCCTTGAAAATATCCGGGGTTTATTGTCTGGCCTCATTGTTTGCAGTTCGAAAATCAATATCTTCATTGAGATAGCTGCATCCTCTTTGCAACGCCACCAGACCCGAACGGCACATTTCAAGTATTCCATAAGGTTCAACAACCGTAATAAAGGCGTTGATCTTGGATGGTTCACCTGTGATCTCTACACATAATGTACTTGGTGAGAAGTCGATAATCTTGCATCGGAAGATATCAACAGCCGAAACGATATCACTTCGGGTTTCCGGGAGATTTTTCAGCTTGATCAAGGCAAGCTCACGGCCTACCCTTTCTTCCGATATCATTTCCTTGACATCCTTGACATCGTAGAGCTTTCGAAGCTGCTTGATGCATTGAGATCGAATGTTTTCATCCCCGTTTACAGAGATCGTAATTCTGGATAATGCCGGATCTTCTGTAGGACCAACCGCCAGGGAATTAATGTTGAATCCCCGACGGGTAAACATTGAAGAAACACGCGTCAGTACTCCTGCGGAGTTTCGGACGAGGCATGCAATTTCAAAATGTTCCATCATTTATGCCTCCTGTTCCTCAATATCTGTGATGATCTGATCCATACTTCCTCCTGGAGGAAGCATCGGCAAAACAAATTCGTTTCGTCCAATTTCTGCTTCAATCAGAACAGGTCCAGATTTCGCCATCGCTTTGGCGGCTGTTTCCGGTAGTTCTTCAAGTGAAGAAATGCGGAATGCCGGAATACCAAACGCTTCAGCGATCTTTACAAAGTCACTTTGCCTTGCATCAAGATTCGTATGAGAATAATGAGCGTCATAGAACAGAGTCTGCCACTGACGAACCATTCCCAAGACCCTGTTGTTCAGGACCACGATGACTACAGGAACCTGATTGGCAAATACGGTCGCCAGATCATTCAGATTCATGCCAAAGCTGCCATCCCCGGTAAATAAGATCGTTCGTTTGCCTGTACCCAGGCTTGCTCCAATGGCAGCCCCCAGTCCAAATCCCATAGTCCCAAGTCCACCGGATGTAATAAACGTTCGCGGCATCTTAAATGGGAAGTACTGAGCGACCCACATCTGATGCTGACCAACGTCAGTCACAATTGGAGTCGATGGATCTGCATATTTCGAAATTTCATTAATCAGGGCAAAAGGAGTCAATTCTTTCTGGTTTTCTACCCTTTCGAACTGAGCCTGCTGCATTGCCTTGAATTCTGCAATTCTCTTTTGCCAGGCCGGACGCTCGACCGTTTCCAGCTGATCAATAATCCGCCTGAGTGCATCTTTCATATCTCCAGCGATGCCCAATTCAACATTCACATTCTTATTGAGCTCAGCAGCATCGATGTCAATATGAATGATTTTTGCTTTTGGAGCATATTTAGCTACATTTCCAGTAGCCCGATCCGAAAAGCGAGCCCCAAGACAGATGATCAGATCCGCATCATGCTGAGCACGGCTGCTTGCAAAATGTCCATGCATCCCTTCCATTCCGAGATAGCGGGGATGATCGCAGGGAACCACCGAAATTCCCATTAAAGTGGTTCCAATCGGTGCATCAATACAATCCGCCAGCTCAATGATTTCATTTTCAACATTTGCCCGAAGTGCTCCACCCCCCATATAAATATATGGACGTTTAGACTCTTCAATCATTTGGACGGCACTCAGGATCTCTTCATCTTCTGCAAGATCATTTTCTTCAGGAGTCACCTGTTCAAATGGTTCAAACTCATGGATCGCTGCCTGAATATCTTTTGGAATATCTACCAGCACCGGACCCGGTCTGCCGCTTCTTGCTATTTTGAAAGCCTCACGAATTGTATTGGCTAGGTCTGCTACATCCTGCACCATGAAGTTATGCTTCGTGATGGGAAGCGTGATCCCGGTTATATCGCATTCCTGAAAGGAATCCCGGCCAATCAGAGAACGGCCGACATTTCCGGTAATGGCGACCATTGGAACAGAATCCAGATAGGCTGTTGCAATTCCTGTTACCAGGTTGGTTGCTCCTGGTCCGGAAGTCGCAATGACTACCCCAGTTTCTCCTGTGGCTCTTGCATAGCCATCTGCAGCATGAGCCGCATGCTGCTCATGTGAACTGAGTACATGGTTCAGACGGTGTCTGGCTTTAAACAGCGCATCATACAGATCAATGACCTGACCTCCGGGATATCCGAAGACTGTTTTGACACCCTGCTCAATTAATGTCTCAACAACAATATCGGCGCCTGTCATTAACATAAAATTCTTCCTTCTTTTGATGATTTCTTCTGAACCGGATGATAAAACTGCGTATTTGATTACAAATTTACTTTCGATTCAAAAGAGTTCCCGTTCTTTATATCACAAGGAATTCCCAAAATCAACGATTTTCTGAAAACTCTGTTTTCATTTTTCATTTTGTTTCATTTTGTTTTCATTAAGTCATCCATGATCTATTCGTTTGCTTTTTTATCCAATCCAAAAATAGATGTTCTATCAATTAAACGAGATAATGATCATGCCAGATCGACTTCCATGGACTTTAAAATTATCACATTAGTTTTTTTAAGATCTACTGATTGTAATGCAGAGAACATATGAGGTATGAAACCAGCTCATTGATCCCTTCGCCAATCAAAAAATCATCACCAGTTTTATATTCCGGTCTGCCAATAAGTCTCAGCTTTTCAACCAATCTTCAGATCCATCAAATCATAATATCTGAGCATTAAAAATCCATCTGAACACAGCGGGTGTATTATGAATTCACGAAACAGGTAAAACTGTTCTCGAATACAGAGGTTCCGTGCTGCTGATTGCAGAATCAGACTTGCTGCTCTTCAAAGTGCAGAGTAAAGACGATTGGGACCTCTTCTTTTTTTATGCTTTTTTAAAGCTGTCTGGTCTTTGTTTTCCTTCTCTGCTTCGTTTCTTTTTACCTGTGCTTTTTTACCTTCTTTTTCCTAACTCTTTTCGACCTAGTCCAATGTAAGAATGAATAACAACTCGTGCGATACAATAGATGCAGGAAAGGACTGATTACTATGACATTTACTGCGAATATTTATACCTCGCTTCCTTGGAATAATTACTATGGTTTCTTCG
The DNA here is from genome assembly GCF_001945525.1 of Ileibacterium valens. Classification (GTDB taxonomy): domain Bacteria; phylum Bacillota_I; class Bacilli_A; order Erysipelotrichales; family Erysipelotrichaceae; genus Ileibacterium; species Ileibacterium valens. Next base: position 68,570 of record NZ_MPJW01000260.1, on the reverse strand, counting down.
GTTTTATCTGGTACATCCTGCTGGCATGCGGATTGTTTCAGACTTTCAGAAAAGCCGGAGAGGAAGGATGGAAAGCGATTATTCCAATTTATAACCTGTACATTTGCTTCAAAATAGCAAATAAGGAATCCATGTTCTGGCTGTGGGGAGGAAGCCTATTGTTATCCGGGCTGTTTGCCTGGATGTCTAATCTGGCCATTTTCTTTCTGTTAGGTGCTGTCAGCACGATCTTCAGCCTGATCGCTGCCTTGCTTCTGGCCGATATGTGGTATGGAATTTCAGTGAACTTTGGACATGGTTTTGGCTTTGCTCTTGGACTGATCTTCCTGAACCCTCTGTTTATCATTATTCTTGGATTCGGTGATTCTCAGTACCGCTCTTTCTACCGCAGATACTAGAAATAATGTACGAATTAGGACCCTTCTCGTCTATTTACCCTATATCGTATGATTAAAAAAGGTTTTAATCATTCACGGCAGGCCTTCATGAAAGGCTGAATCACTTTCATTACTTATAAGGCTTTACTTGTTTAACAAAAAAACTCCCAGATAAAAATGGGAGTTTTTTACTGTCAGAGAAACTACATCTATCTTTAAATAGTCATTAAGATTTTCAAACCACTTTATATGGTTTATCAATCCAGAAATAGAAATGGACATTATGGATTGGGACTGAGTATTGCAGCAACTTTATGCAGACAATTGGCTATTTCGCTTGAAATTGAAAAAAGTTCTCCGGCTGGAACTATTTTTCTGCTTCGAATTCCTATGTGAGCTATTGATCATCATCATTCAGACAGCTTTATCTCCAAAGAAAAGAAACCGTGATATTCTAACATCAGAACCACAATTAGAATTGATTGTAAACCTGTCGTTTCATCAACAGGAAGATTAAGAGAGGATATCTTTTGGAAAACCAAGAAACACCAATTTATGCCGGTGAAAATCTGATTGAAATACTCGGGCTGGAAGAATTCCAGAAAAAAGAACCTGACATCTGCAGTGTTCATCATCTTTTCAAAGTGATCAGTCATCCTGAATTCTGCCAGGCATCAAATTATCACGGGCTCATCTATGGGACGTTCATCATCCCATCCAAAAAAAATCTGCAGATCTCACGAAACATCTTTGCGTTTTGCCTGACTCCTGACAGACTCTACTTTATTGATGAAGGATCCAAAGTCGAAAAGAAAGTCAGAAAGATGCTCGAAGAGTATGATGATGAAATCAAATCTCCACTTGTCTTTCTTCTTGATTTTATGGAGTCCCTGATTCGAGAAGACCTGTATACCTTACAGGGATACGAAAAAACACTGAATGATTTAGCACTTCGAATGGATCAGGAAAACGCTGATAATGCAAGTAAAGATTTCCTGTACATGCGTAATGAATTAAATGCGCTATACGTTTATTATGAACAGCTGACCAACATGGCAGAAACGATTGATCAGGCCGCTATACAGTCTGGTGATAAAATTGCTCAGAACTTGCTTTCACTTTATATCCAACGGGTGAATCATCTCGCCTCTCTGACTCACACTCAGAAGGAATCGCTGACTCAGATTCTAGATATGAAACAGGCAAAACTTTCGGAACGTCAGAATGATCTTGTTAATCTTCTGACGATCGTTACATCGATATTCACACCACTCACATTCATCACCGGATGGTTTGGCATGAACTTTGTCAACATGCATTTACTCAAGGAACCATGGGGTTATCCTGGGGTAATCGTATTCTGCCTCATTCTGACTCTAGGACAGATTATCGTTATCAAAAAATGGAAAATATTTCATAAATAACAGCTTCAGGAAGGTTTTGTTTTTAGTCACAAACAGTTCGTTCAATCCATATTTGCATAGTATCTCATCGCTCGCTGAATGAATTTTAGCCGCTTAAGAGCTGCCGAGAGTCTTAGTGAGTCTTTGAGATTATATCGGCATAAATAATAAAAATTTCATTTGCAAAAATAACTCTCGGTCCAAACTATACCGGACCGAGAGTTATTCGTAATATTCATTATTTTCTGATTAAGAACATGCCATCTCTTAGCAAAGATTCAGACCGGATAGGAAATCAATCAAACCGAATGGACCAGATCATTTACAGGTTTAATGAGCAGAACCATCCCGGTAGTACCTTGTTGTTCTAGCCAGTTCATCAAGGTTTTCATCAAGATGATCACTGGCGGAGAATGTTCGATTTTGCTGGAGTTCAAGAAGTTCGAGAACCACCTTTTCAAAGCTTTCTACGATATCTTCTGAGTTATCAACAAATTTTTGGATAATCGCCTGATGTTCTGGTGTCGGTACTGCATACTCATCAAAGAGATTAATAGCTTTTTTCGCTTCATTCAAATTCATCTGAAGTGTTTTTTCGGAGCTGTCAATGACCTGACGATAACGGGTAATGGTGATCTTACTGTTGCCAAAAAGATCATCAAGCAGCTGATAGACCTTATCCTTTCTTGAAGAAATTACCTGTATGTCATTTTCGAGTTCCTGAATGGAGCTGGTATAAAATGGATGAGGAATTTGCGGCCGGCTCCTGGATCTTTCAGTCTGAAATGAACTCCAGTCAGGCGTTTTTGGCTCCTTATTCAGCTTCTGATCATAAGAGCCATAGTCAGAAAAATCCTGTTTTGTTCTGGACTGACCATACTTCTGAGACTTTTTTAATTCCTGGTTTTTAGCAATTTCTTCACGCAGTTTTCTGGATACTTCTTTTCCTAATGAGACGGTTGCTTTACCGGCATGTTTTCCTGCTTCCTTTAGCTCCCTTTTGAAATGATCAGAGAATTGATCACTTTGATACCGAACTCTGGGATTTGATGAATTCTTGCCAACCAGAGTTAAGATCAGAATAATCGCCGCAACTCCTACCAGCACTGGAATCGTTCCAAAGAATAATGAAAACAGCGGAAAAGAAAAAATTGACCCAATCATTAAAAAGAGGATCAGCAGAATCATAAAAATCTTTTTATCATTATCTCTATTCATAAAATCTCCTCAAAGTTTATAAAACATCTTATTTTGCATGGTTTTACTTTTGTTTTTTCATAAACACTGACTATCATTTTTCACCAGTCAGATACAGAAGTTTTCATTTACTGCACCTTAAAATCAAGTTCAGAATATATTTCTAAACAGAAAAAAACTCCTGTAAGAATACTATATCGATTCTTTTCAGGAGTGTTGAATATAATGTTAATTTTTCCAGAACGGTTTCCTATCAACTCATTAAGATCTAAAACCGCTCTGAATGATTTAAAATTTTGCTTGTTGAATATACAACCAGCGGCTTGATCTGAAAGCCGATTTTCAATGAATCAATGACAACCGAAGAAAATCACTTCAGACTAGCCGTTTGTAATCAGTGAAGTTATTCTTCATCAATATTGATCAGTTCATAGTCGCGGCTTCCAAAGCCAAGAGCTTCAGCTGCTTCTACTGTATGACGCCCATTTCTCGATTCTACGCGTTCTACAAAATGATCTCGGCCTGGATCTTTGGAATTGTAAACCAGATCAAGGCAAGCCTGATCAATTGCGACTGGATCGGTTGAAATCAAAATTCCAATATCTTTCATACATGGATCTTCAGCAACATGGCAGCAATCGCAGTCTACCGAAAGATTAACCACCGCATTGATATAAACGATATTGTCTTTGAAGTAATTATTTACAGATTCAGCTGCATCTGCCATGGCTTCAAGGAATTCATCCTGTTTTACTGGAATTTGCCAGCAGTTTTTCATGTCTTTAGACTTCCCGGTTGAATGAATCCAGCATTTTCCATTCGAAGAGGCAACACCAATCGAAAGCTGCTTTAAAGCGCCTCCAAAACCACCCATTGGGTGTCCTTTAAAATGGGAGAGAACAAGCATTGAATTGTATTTATCAATGTCCTTTCCCACATAGTTTTCTCGGATGATTTTACCATTCGGAATTTCGAGAACTTTGTCTGGTCCTTCGGAATCAAGAATATCCACATCAAAGTTTTCGGTCCATCCATGTTCCTTCATGACCTGCATATGAGAATTGGTATTGAATCTGGCCCCTCCTTTGTCATGTCCATAAGCTGTATTGCATTCCACAACAGTTCCATTCACTTCATCAATGATTGGTTTTACAAATTCAGGACGCAGGAAGTTCTGATTCCCTCGTTCTCCGGAGTGAAGTTTTACAGCAATATTACCTTTTAGTTCCTTACCGAGTTTCTTGTACAGCTTAACCAACGCTTTACTTCCGGTATCACCTGTAAAATAAACTTTCGATTTTTCCATTTTAATTAGCCCTTTCTTTTACTTCTCTATCTCTATTAACAAATTATACTCAATCTGTTTTAAAACAACAACAGACCATTTTCTGCGTTCCTAAGCAATCCATACCAAAAAATCATCCGCTGGAAGAAGTGATAATTTGATCAATATTCGAGAAACAGCTGCCGCAGCTCTTCCATTTTTAAGTTTTGCGACAGACCTAACATCAGTAAAATCCTTGCTTTGTGAGGAGAAAGGCGATGGGCCGGAATAGTTTTTTGATCGGGATCAAAAATTTTCGAATCAAAGGCCGCTCCTTCAATCAGACGGGAGCTGCGGACAATTTTTGCCGGTCCTTCATAACTTTCAATTACGTTTTGGATTTTTGAAGAATAGTTCCCGGCTCCTGTTCCTGCGATAACAACTCCATCATAGTTTTTAAGCATATATTCAAGCAGCTTGGGATCAGCATCTTCATGAACATAAAAGATTTCCACTTTTTTGCTTATTCCTTCAAGACCCTTGGAAAATCTGGAATGAATGGTATGTCTGCGATAAGGTCTGTGAATCAAAAAAGCTCGATCGTCCTGCATATAGCCAACTGGTCCTGGATCACCTACTTCAAAGGCATCCGTTTTAATTGAATTGATCTTGGTCAGATCGCGCCCAGAATAAATCGTGTCGCTGATCACCGCAAGAACGCCCATTCCAGCGCATCTTGAATCACAGGCTAATGCGACAGACTGATACAGATTCATCGGGCCGTCAGCGCTTGTAGCTGATGCTGGACGCATGGCTCCGGTAATGACGATGGGTTTATCAACATCAAGAACCAGATTTAACAAAAATGCGGTTTCTTCCATCGTATCCGTTCCATGAGTAATCACGATTCCATCGACTTCTTGATCCTCTGCAAGTTTTTCAGCCGCCTGTTTGATTGCGAATATGTCAGCAGCTGAGATATCATTCGAATCCTTGGTACATACGTTGACCTGCTTTATTTCAGCCAGATCTGCGATTTGAGGTATCGAGGAAATAATGGATTCAACTGGTAAAGTACCCGCCCTGTATTCTGCGGTTTCTCCAATACGGCCTGTACCTGCTATCGTTCCACCAGTAGCAATCAATCCAATTTTCTTTGGTTTCTTTCTGTCTTCATTCTCCATATAAACTGACCGTCCTTTCCTTCATCCATGTCTGTTTTTACATATCACTGATTGTCTGACTAATTTACCTGCCAGACATAGTCCATCCGCTACAGCATTTGGCCAAATTTTTGAAACAATAGTTATTGGTTTTCTTTAATCATCTTTATGGACTGCCTTTTTTATATCAGATGCCTGCTTCTTCTTCAGTTCAGCCTTATTCTGAGATGAATCAAAGGCGATGACATATTGTAATTGTACTGTTTGGCTTCTGTATCTGATAGATTAGCATCGAGGAGGTTTTCATGAATCAAAGCGAACTTTTGCAATTTTTAGAAGAGAATAACATCAGATTTGAGCTGACCAGTCATCCGGCCACGTTTTTAATGAATGAAGAGCGCGATTTTACTCTTCCACATCCTGAAGCGGATGCCAAAAATTTATTCGTTCGGGATGACAAAAAGAGAAATTACTATTTGCTTACTGTGCGGGGAAATAAACGAGTCAACCTGAAAGAGTTTAAACAAAAGTACCAAACCAGATCTCTCAGTTTTACATCTGCTTCAGATCTGGATAAATATCTGCACCTGACTCCTGGATCCGTTACTCCTTTTGGTCTGCTAAATGTTGACGGTTATCATGTTCAGTTTTATCTGGATGAGGATTTTCTGAAGGATGAAGCATTAATTGCCTGTCATCCCATGATCAATACCGCCACTGTAACTTTGAAAACTGACGATCTGATTCATTTGCTTGAAGAAAATGGCCATTCTGTCAATCTGATTCAATTCTGAGTTTTTTCAGTGCCCGGAATTTAATCGAGTATCGATTTCACCAGATGTTCTCAGCATTTTCTGTATCCGGAATCATGATTCAGCTGATTCTGATTGCCGTAATTCCCCTAACTATGGTGTTTTTTAACAAAACTGGTCTTATCCCTGAGAAAAAAGTTTGGTTATCCAAAGATTAACTGAGTTTTCAATTCATGGTTAAGGGATTGATTTATCTCAAAACGATAAAAAGAGCCTTTGATTCAATTTTCCCTGAATCAAAAGCTCTTTTTCTTTGACTTTAATTGTTGAGACTTTAATATCTAGCGAACATTCTGAATGACTTCAACTTTAACTTTATGATCAGCAGGACTTAGATCGTAAGTAATTTTTGAAAAAGAATTCAGGTCGTTGCTTAAAATATCTCTTACGGCATCAAACACTTCATCTTCCTTTTTTTCGGTTTTGCAGTCATACTCGATGGAAGTAACAACGTGTTTTCTGACATTAATTTTTTGAAGTTCATCAATAATCGGTTTCATAGCAGTTATCCTCTATCCACAAGTTTAACCTTCCATAACCGGAAAATCAAACATCGTAGTATTCAATGAGATCTTTGAGCTGTAGCCGCTTTTTTTCTTCTCCGGAAAAGTCATGGGTGATTTTTCCATCCTGGAAAATCAGCAGCCGATCTCCATTTTCCAGAGCATCCCGCATGTTATGAGTAATCATTAAGGCGGTGATCTTTTCTGACCGAATATACTTATTCGTCAGTTCCAGGACTTTTTTAGCCGTCTTTGGGTCCAGAGCTGCGGTATGCTCATCAAGAAGCATCAGTTTTGGGGGATTCAGGACAGCCATCATCAGGGCGATGGACTGTCGTTGGCCTCCTGAAAGCAGACCAATAGGAGTACCCATTCTCTCTTCCAGTCCCATGTCCAGCTCTTTTAGAAGATCTCTGAATTTTTCTCTTTCCTGTTTTCGAATCGCAAAAGATAATTTTCCTCGATTTCCCGAATTAGCCAATGCCAGGTTTTCTTCAACCGTTAAATGAGGAGCTGTTCCCTGAGAAGGATCCTGGTACAGACGGCCAATAATTTTTGAACGCTGATGAGGTTTCTGAGAAGTAATATCCTGCCCGTCCAGAATAATCTTTCCGTTTTTTAGAGGGGCCTTCCCGCTGATTACATTGAAGAATGTCGATTTTCCTGCTCCATTGCTGCCCAGAATAGTCACGAATTCTCCAGGCTTGATGTGGACTGAAAGACCATCCAGCGCTTTTTTTTCAAGTGTGCTTCCCTCATTGAAGATCACACTGCAGTTATTGAGTTCAAGCATGTTCTGACTTCCTTTTCTTCGCAAGTTTTTGCAGGTATGGAATAGAAATGGTGACCGCTACCAGTACGGATGAAACCAGGTTCATATCGGTTGCTGCAAAACCTAACTGTAAGGCGAATGTATATAAGAGACGATAGAGTACTGCGCCAAGCGCCGCGGCAATCAGTCCCATTCCAATTCCTTTTGGTCTCAGGATGGCTTCACCAATAATTATGCCGGCAAGACCTAATACCAGCATTCCGGTTCCGCCAGTCACATCCGCAAAGTTCTGAAACTGAACCAGAAGTGCCCCGGACAAAGCCACCAGTCCATTCGATAATCCAAGACCTAAAAACTTCATATTATCGACATTGATCGAAGACGAGCTGACCATTTCTTCGTTGTCTCCAGTCGCTCTGAGCATCAGACCAATGCTTGTCTTAAAAAACAGATACATCGCAAGAATCAGAGCGATGACAATTGCAAGTAGTACGTAAAGTCTGGTTGCATCATTCGATAAAATCGTATGATCAGACATTCCCGAAGCATGAAGAGTGACATTTGGACTGCCGTTCATGATTCGTAAATTCACAGAATAAAGACCCGTCATGGTCAATATTCCAGCTAACAGAGGCTGAATTTTCATTTTAGTCTGCAAAAACGCAGTTACACAGCCGCAGAGAATTCCAGCAATAAAAGCGGCAAACAGACCCAGATTTGGAAATCCCGCGATGGTCATCATCGCACAGACGGCTCCTCCAGTGACAAATGATCCATCGACTGTTAAGTCCGGATTGTCCATAATCCCGACGGTAATGTACTCGCCCAGGGAGAGAACCGCAAAAACTAGACCAAGTTGTATGGCTCTAAGTATGATGGCTGTTGACATAATCAATTCCTTTCTGAAATTTTTAGATAAAGCATCCGAATGAACAGGAAAAGCAGATAATCACAAACAAATGCTTATTACTGAATCCGAATGCTGAATGTAAATACTGAATATCTGTCAGAGAGTTAATGCTTACTCATTGTACTGAATTCCTTTTGAACTCACAGACAGAAAGCCGGACAGAATTGACCGGCTTTCAAAATATCGAGGACATAGAAGTGAATTTCTAAATTGCGTTAAATCATTCAGATCACTATCTGAATTTTAGTTTCCTGAGGCGATTGAATCCGCTCCGGTAACCATGATCACAGAATCGCTGTCCTGCAACTCAGCTGGCACTTCCGTTTTTGTCTTCCCTTTTTCTTTCAGAGTGTTATAGACATTTTCATTAATGTAGGTATTCAGATCATCTTTATAAACCTTAACGGCTGTCGTAGCCGGATCAGCTCCTTCAAGAATATCGATTGTCATGCGGGCTGTTTCTCTGCCCAGTTCTTCATAATTAATACCTACTGTGGCAAAGCCTCCGTCAGCGACCATGGAATCGGCTCCAACATAGTAAGCGACTCCAGCGTCCAATGCGATTTTGCTTAATGCGGCAAATCCCTGAGCGACCGTATTGTCATTTGGGCTGAACATTACGTCCACCTTTTCTGCAAGAACACTGGCCGCCTGCTGCAGAGTCGTCAGGTCCGTACCGGTTGCTTCTTCTACAGTAAGTCCCTTTGTTTGAGCATATTCTTTAAAACGCTTAATATTTGAAACCGAGTTGGCTTCTCCGGCATTGTAGAGAACCCCAACGGTTTTTGCTTCTGGTGTCAATTCAAGAATCAGATCTACGATCTGATCCACCTGTACTTCATCACTGGTTCCAGTGATATTTCCACCAGGGGCCTCGATCGTTTCAACAAGACCAGCAGATACTGGATCGGATACAGCTGAGAAAATAACAGGCGCTGAATCTGCATAGTTCTGAGCAGCCTGAGCCGTTGGAGTTGCGATAGCCACAATGGCATCTACATCTTCGTTTGCATAAGTAGACATGATTGTATCGAGATTGCTGATCTGCCCGGCAGCATTCTGATAATCAATAGTCAGATTCTCGCCATCCTTATAGCCGAGTTCTTCAAATTCATCGAGCATGGCATCACGGATTGTATTTAATGAAAGGTGATCAACAAGCTGAGCAACACCGATCGTATATGATTTTTGGTCCGTGCTTTCAGTGTTCGTCTGAGTCGAAGTTCCAGCAGAGCAGCCCGCTAACAGGGTCGCAGCGCACAGAGTGCTTAACATTTTTTTCATGCAGTTCATCGTGTTTCCTCCTCTTAGAAATGCATGTGAAACGAATCATTGAGAGGACCTTCTGCTTAAAAAAGCAGGTTCGTTTTTTGCATTGGAATATTTCTGTTTTTGCACCTTTTATCTCTGATTTATAACCTCTGTTGAGTTTCTGATCTAATCGACGATCTCAAAGGTTTTTAAGATAAAATGCAAAAAAGTCCTGCTTTCCCCGTGGAAATTTTCCACTTGGAAAAACAGGACAGAATTTTCCTATTCTGCGGTACCACCTGTATTGGCTGTGGATCATCGATCCATCATTGCCCACTCAACGAATGCCATCACATTCTTCTTTCTGTAACGGGAAAGTCCCGGCTAAAGTACTTTGCTTATCAGCAGTTCATTTCGCCCTTGGAAGTCCATTTGCAGAATGGCCATCATCCGGATTCCACCGTCCCGGACTCTCTTGAGATACCTCTTTCTGTTTGATCTCTTCCGCATTGGTTTATGGGTGCATCTTAATCCGGAATATTCTCCTTGTAAAGAACGAAGCCAAATTTTCTGAAAATTATCTGAAAACATCGTTTTTACATAACTTTTCGTTCTATTTTCTGCTTTTCATCTATTTTTATGAACCTGATCTGATCTTCCAACCGATTCCTGATGATTACAAAAAAAGACAAACTTTCAAAAATGAAACGAAAGTCCGTCTTTTGATTTTTTTATTTATTGAGCGACGAAGAAATTACTCTTCTGGCTGTGAATTCCTATTAAGCTTCTTCAATCACAACTTCTCTGGTCCATCCAAATGGATCTTCAAGCTTGCCCCACTGAATTCCAGTCAGAGTATCATAAAGTTTCTGCGTCAGAGGACCAGTTTCAAAGTTATTAATTGTCGCTTTTTCCCCTTTATAGCACAGTTCCCCAATTGGAGAAATAACGGCTGCTGTACCAGTTCCAAAAGCTTCCTGCAGACGTCCATCTTTTGCGGCAGCCATCAGATCATCAATAGCAAGATGTTCTTCATGAACTTCATAACCCCAGTCACGAAGCAGATTGAGCATGGAGTCACGGGTTACACCAGGTAAAACTGTACCTTCAATCGGTGCGGTATAAATCTTTCCATCAATCAGGAACATAACATTCATACTTCCGACTTCTTCAACATACTTTTTATTGACACCATCAAGCCAGAGAACCTGGGTATAACCCTGTTCTTCCGCTTTTTCCTGCGCTTTTAAAGATCCAGCATAGTTTCCGCCGCATTTGGTAAATCCTGTTCCGCCTGGCGCTGCACGAACATATTCATCTTCTACCCAGATTTTGATCGGATTGACACCTTCTGGATAATAGGCACCAACTGGTGAAAGGATAATCATGAACTTATAGGATTTAGCCGGATGAACGCCTACCTGAGCTTCCGTTGCAAACATGTATGGACGAATGTACAGGGATTCGCCTTCATTTTCTGGAATCCAGTCTTTTTCAATCTTTACAAGTTCTTCGATGGCTTCAACAAACATGTCTTCAGGCACTTTAGGCATCGACATACGATCGTTTGAATTTGCAAAACGAGCTGCATTGCGTTCCGGACGGAATAACAGAATTCGGCCGTCGTCGGTTTTATAGGCTTTCAGTCCTTCGAATGTTTCCTGAGCATAATGCAGGACCATACTCGCCGGATCCATCTCAATGGGTCCAAATGGTATGATGCGCGCGTCATGAAATCCTCCCTGATCTTCATCGTAATCCGTCACAAACATATAGTCAGTATAGTATTTTCCAAAGCCTAAAGGTCCCTGCGGCTTTTCCTTAAGTACAGGTCTTTTTTCAAATTTGATTTCCATAAACAGTTCCTCACTTTTTCCTGATTCAGATCGAGTCAGTTCAATACGAAAAAAATACACCGCGTTTGAAAATTTTTCAATTCTTGACGGTGTATTTCATTTTCTTTCACGATTTGACGGTTATTCATCACTCGAACATGGATTCATCCGGCACTTTCCAGAACCACATGGAGTATTGAGCATCTTCTTTTCTGATAGAGTATCCACTTTTGCCAATTCCTGTTTATTCTCCTGAATCGAGCGGTGAAGCTCTTTAGGATACAGCCAGGTTTTCCGGGGATAATACCAGGCAAAAAAGCACGAAGATAAAAACCATGTGAGCGGGTAGACCCAGTAAACCAGCCAGACATTATGCAAGGGCGCAGTCACTACCAAAAATCCAACGCGAATGGCACACCAGGTAATCATCATGACATACATTGGAACATCGGGCTTTCCTCCTCCTCGCATAACCGCGGAAACCGCGTGAGTATAGGCAAGAAGAAAGTAGAACAGCGCATTGCATCTGGCCCGGTCGGCTCCATAGGCAATGACAGCCGGATTCTGATCGAATATTGAAATAAATTGAGGAGCGAACAGAAAAAAGATCAGACCGACCAGTTCACACGAAATGACTCCGCATAAGATTCCAAATTTAGCCCCTTTCAGCGTTCGTTCATAATCCTTAGCCCCAATATTCTGACCGACGAAGGTTGAAATAGCCATGTTGAAGGACATGATCGGTAAGAACGCAAATCCTTCCAGTTTTGAGTAGGCACCGCATCCAGCCATGGCTTCCGGTCCAAAAGCATTGATATTGGATTGTACAACCACATTGGCTAAGGAAATAATCGAGTTCTGGACTCCGGTTGGAATACCATATCGAATGACAGCTTTTAAGGGTTCAAGCTGAAAACGGACTTTTGATAAAACCAGCTTCGTAGCCCCATTTTGTCTGCATAAAGTAATTAAGGCCAGTAAGGCACTGATCATCTGAGAAAAAATCGTGGCATAAGCTGCTCCTGCTACTCCCCATCCTAAAACGGCGATAAACAGAAGATCCAAAAAAACATTCAGAATCGATGAAGCAATCAGAAAGTACAGCGGATGTTTGGAATCTCCAACTGCCCGCATAATCCCTGAAAACAGGTTGTACATAATCAGACCGCTGATCCCTGCAAAATAAATCGCAAAGTAATCCACACTTAAGGCCATGACTTCTTCTGGAGTACCCATCCATTTCAGAAGTATGGGTGCCATTACGGTTCCTAAAACAGTCAGAACAACTGAAATGGCCAGCCCTAAGGCGACCGTCGTATGAACAGTCTGTGAAAGCCTCTTATAATTTTTTGCTCCAAATTCCTGAGAAATGACGACGGAGGCTCCCATGGCCATTCCATTAAAAAAACCGACCAGCAAAAAAATCAGGTTTCCTGAAGAGGAAACCGCGGCCAGTGCATTGCTTCCAAGCAGATTGCCTACGATCAGAGAATCAACCGTATTGTAGAGCTGCTGAAACAGCTGGCCAAGAAACACGGGAACGGCAAATGCGATCATTTGCCGGGGGATATTTCCACGTGTCATTGATATTTCCTGTGACACTTTGTTTAACATTCCTTTCCTGATGGCTCTATTCTAACCACTTCAGAAATGAAAACCAATCATCCCTCGATCAATTAAGTGACAATTGTGGTATTTATTTATTCAAAACGGGATTAAATTCCCATGATAAAACTGTAAATTTTCTACATAATCCAGAATTTTACTTATTCATGTTTTGGCTGATGTTTTGTCTATGATATAGTTTTCTTTATTGAAACAAACGATCGATTTTCAGAAACCCTTCTGAAAATCATCAATTTATGAAAGGAATGAATAATAATGAATCTGATTATTCCTGATCACTATGATCCCGTTCTTGATGTGAGAACCACGCAGGAAGCCATTAAATATATACGTGACACCTTCCAGCATGAGCTTGGCAAAAAGATGCATTTAGAAAGAATCTCAGCTCCCCTTTTCGTAACGAAAAACTCAGGTCTTAATGATGATCTCAATGGAGTTGAACTTCCAGTTGGCTTTACGATGAATGAAATTGGTGATGAACCCATCGAAATCGTCCATTCTCTTGCGAAATGGAAACGAATGGCTCTGAAAAAATATGATTTTGGAATGCATCAGGGTCTGTATACAAATATGAATGCGATCCGTAAAGATGAAGAGCTCGATAATCTTCACTCATCCTACGTAGATCAGTGGGACTGGGAAAAGGTTATCGATAAAAAAGAAAGAACAATTCCTGTCTTAAAGGCACATGTTGAACAGATCTTTGCGATCATCAAGCATATGGAACACGAAGTATGGTACAAGTATCCACAAGCTGTCAATCATCTGCCTGATTCCATTCATTTCATCACTTCTCAGGAACTCTGCACCCTTTATCCGGATCTAAGTCCAAGAGAACGTGAAAATGCAGTGGCAAAAGAGTATGGTGCAGTCTTTGTCATGCAGATTGGCGACAAGCTAAGCGATGGCCAAAAACACGATGGCCGAGCTCCTGACTACGATGACTGGAGTCTTAATGGAGATATTTTATTCTGGTATGAACCGCTTCAGTGCGCTCTTGAAATCTCAAGTATGGGAATTCGAGTGGATGAACAATCTCTTCATTCTCAGCTTGAAAAGGAAAATGCGCTTGGTAGAGAAAACCTTCCCTTCCATCAGGCGATTTTAAATCAGGAACTGCCTTATACTATTGGCGGAGGAATCGGCCAGTCCAGACTCTGCATGCTTTTGTTAAAAAAAGCCCATATTGGAGAAGTTCAGGCTTCCTTATGGCCGCAGGAAATGATTGATCAATGTGAAAAAGCAGGAATTCAGCTTTTGTAAAAATGACTGAGCTTTTCATGATTTGTAAAGTCATTTCCATGGATGAATGATTCCGTAAAAAACTAAAATGAAACTATCCCAAAGGGGGGATAGAAATGAAGTTGTTGAAACTTTTAGCCGTTGGAATTCTTTCACTTGCATTTCTTGGCGGATGCAGTGCTCCAGATCAGAAAACCATTGAAAAAACTGAGGATTACGCCAAAGAGAGTGTCCACGAAGCTTTCAATGAGTTCGGAGAAGAAGCATCAAAATCTGCAGATCAAACGACGATAATGCAAAACGAAGCGATGCATGGCTCACCGAAAAAAAATTCATCGCTTGAAGAAAAAGCTCTGGAAATTGTTGAATAGACTAGCGGTATCAAAGCCTTCAAATCTTCACAGGATTCCAATCCAAGACTTGGAATCCTTTTTATTTTTAACGCACAAATCGTCTATATCGATAACTCATGAGTCAAAAAATCTATGAAAGATTTACTGTAAACCGAAATTCTTGTATTGAAGCAGCCGTATTTTGCGTTAACTCGATGAAATCGAAAAAATTTGACAACAATGAATATTGTCTATATTGTACTCATTGTATATATACAAAAGGATCTTTATTATGAATCTAGAAATCATTCTTAAGCCAGGAAGCGAAATTCCCATCTATCTTCAGATTGAAGAACAGATCCGTTCGGCGATTATTTCCGGAAAACTAGAACCGCTTTCGGATCTGCCAAGTATTCGCGCTCTGGCTAAAATGCTGCGCGTCAGCGTCATCACAGTACAAAAAGCTTATGAAGACCTCAAAAAGGAAGGATACATCGAGTCAGCAGTTGGACGGGGAACCATTGTAGCCGAAGTATCTTCATCCACATTGCGCGAAAGCCGAATGAAGGAACTCGAAAAACTGCTTACTGCTGCAGTGCAATGTTCAAAAGAATGCAATTTAAGTTATGAAGATCTAAGCGCAGTACTGAAGATGATTTATTTCGAGGAGGAAAACTTATGATACCTGCCTTGTCTGTTCGTGGACTCAACAAGTCCTTTGGAACTTTTGCTCTGAAAGGTATCACTTTTGAAGTTCCACAAGGAACAGTCTGTGCAATTATTGGAGAAAATGGATCTGGAAAAAGCAGCACGCTGGAATGTATACTTGGCATCGATATTCCTGATTCAGGAAATATATCCATTTACGGGATCAATCCTCAGGAAAACATTGATGCTCATTCTTTAGTCGGCGTTGCCTTCGACAGTTGTCCTTTTCCAGAAAACTGTACTGCTGCAGATTTACAGACCATTCTCAAAGGCGTTTTTAAGAACTGGAATTCAACTCTTTATTCAGCCTTAATCGAAGAATGTAAAATTCCGCTCCATCAGAAAATTCGGACCTTTTCAAGAGGAATGAAAGCCAAACTCGATATCGTCTGCGCTCTTTGCCACGAAGCTGATCTGCTGATTTTAGATGAAGCAACCGCTGGTCTTGATCCAGTCATCCGCGAAGAGATGATTGATCAGCTTCTGAACTTCATGCAGGATGAAAAACATGCGATTCTCATGACCAGTCATATCTCTTCCGATCTTGAACGAATCGCTGACTACATTATTTTCATTAAGGACGGACAGATCGTTTTTATTGAACAGAAAGATCTTCTGCTTGCTGAATATGGAATGGCCTGTGTCAGCTCAGATCAGCTTGAGTATATTGCGGGTGAATTCATTGTTCGCTTAAGAAAGCAGGCAATGAATACTGACTTGTTGATCAGGAACAGAGCTGAATTTTCGAAACGTTATCCGGATTATTCTTTACGTCCGGCCTCTTTAGATGAGATCGTTCTGATGTTTACGCGAGGTAAAACCTTATGACAGGAATTTATAAAAAGGATCTGATCCAGATTCGAATGCTGTGGCCTATACTGCTTTCTGTATCCGTCATTGTCTGTGCAGCTTTATTTTATGCAGATGCTCCAATTGGCTTAATCAGCTACTTCCCGATTTTTCTTGCTTTTCAGGCGACAAGTACAATTTTTGCCGATAAAGCAAGCGGATGGACTCGAATGTCTGTGACTTTTCCATTTACAAGACCACAGCTGATTCGCAGCAAATATTTTTTAACGTTAGCACTTGGAACAACTGGATTTATTATAGGTCTGGCAATGTACTGGATCTATACTCTGCTCAATGGAAATGTACAGGGCAATACTGCCGAAACATTTCAGGTGAATTTTTGTATTGCCTGTCTGATTCTGTTTTCATCAACCGCTATTGTCATTCCCCTTTCTTACGCGATGAAAAAGAATCAGGAATTCATTGTAGTGATTGCTTCTCTATTACCGTCCGTATTGGTGCTTTACTACTGGTCAACGACAATGGTCACCAATACCATCAGCGTTGATCAATCGATGTCTTATGTTGAAGTGAATATGAATACTCCATTATTAAGCGCCTTTGCAGCCGGCAGCTTTATATTGTTTCTTGCTTCCATGATCATTATGCCTTTAGTCCTTTCGAGACAGGATCTGCGCTGAAAGTTCATCGCTGGATAATTCTTCAGATTCTATCTTTTTGAAATACTCTGGATTGTAACTTTTCAGTCCGGGTGGCCAATGAAAAAAACTCTTTGATCTCAGGTTATTCCTGCGTTCAAAGAGTTTTTTTATTATCCTGGTCATTCATGGGAGTTTTATTGGATAGTTTAGAAAGAAATCTTCAGCTGAAAGCAATGTTTCTGATTATATCTTTTTGATTAGATGACTAACGGTTAAGTCGGCACAGTCTAAATCGTTATTATTCATTGCTGTTATCGGCGATATAATCCCGCAGATCGTTGAGATCCAAAGATGGATACTGCGAAAGAAATTCAAGCAGTTCCTTAGCCATATAAGCAGCTGCTTCCGGTTGATCCGATTCAAGATGCACAGGAAGCAAAGATTCATGAAGGCTTACCCGAATAAGCGCCCAACCCTTTCCATAAGGAGTCGTAAAGCGGATTCTTGCTCCTTCATAGTTTGGCTCTACAAGCTCGATGGTTTCGCTTTCTCTGGCAAAATTCTTGAGATCTTCAATGACCTGTTCACCATAAGCCCGAAAAGCTTTTTCGCTTACCGGAAGCCTGAAATCTTCCGTCATTGCTGGATGTTTTAATTCACTTATAAGATCTGAAATGGATTGGCTGGCCGCCTCAACAACAATCTGAGCGGCAAGATATGCTCCATCATCCAGGAAGTAGTTATCCGCAAACGCCGCATGGCCACTGGTTTCAATGGCTAAAGCAGCATCTTCTCCTTCGTCGCATAATCGCTTGGCCTCATTGATTACGTTTCGATAACCTCTTTTGAAACGATGCTGATGAATCCCCTTCTTTTCAAGGAAATCTTTCAGTTCATCGGAAGTGACAGAGTCAGTAACAACTGTCAGATTCGGATGAGCTCTGCTGGCAAGCAGGGCTGCCAGTGCCACCAGATCGTTTCCGCCAATTGGATTGCCGTTTTCATCCACCGCACTTGAGCGGTCAACATCCGTATCAAAGATCAGACCCAGATCCGCATGATTTTTCTTTACGGCTTCAACCAGCGAATTCATGGCTTCCTTATTTTCCGGATTTGGAATGTGGTTTGGAAATGATCCATCCGGATTCAAAAACTGACTTCCTTCAATATTAGCGCCTAATGGAGCCAAAATCTGGGTCGCAAAGAAACCGCCAGCCCCATTTCCGGCATCGACTACAATATGCAATCCTTCCAGCGGTTTATCAGAGTCCGAGTCAATTCGCTCTGAAATCAGGTTTCTTAAATGTTCGGCATAAATTTTCATCAGATCGTAGCCCGTTAAGGAGCCGCCGCTCAAATGTTCAAAATCTTCTTTAATGGCGATATCGATTATCTCAGTGACATCTTTGGCATCTAAACCACCGCCCTTATAGAAAAATTTCATTCCATTTCTGTTTTCCGGCATGTGACTTGCTGTCAGCATGATGGCCCCATCCGCATTGACTTCATCAAATACCGTGGCCATGAACATCGCCGGGGTACTCGATAATCCAGTATCAAGTACATCCACCCCATCAAAAATCAGACCATCATCCACTGCCTGGCTTAAAGAGGGTCCGGAAAGTCTTGAATCTCTTCCAACTGCTACAGTCAGATCTTTCTTTTTAAGCTTCCTGCGAAGCCAGGCGGCAAAAGCTCTGGCCAAATCATAGACTTCCTTTTCAGATAAATTAACTGGAAGATTTGGATCGGTATTTAACGCAACACCTCGAATGTCGCTTCCATTTTGAAGTTCTCTTAAATTGCTCATTTTTGATGCTCCAATCTATACATGTGAACAGCAGCAGGATTTTCTGATCTGTATTTCAATCGGCTTCCTGCCTTGTTCGTTTCGTAAGTAATTCAATTATAGCAACCTTTTATGATGCTCTGGCTGCTCATAAGCTTTCGAGCCTTCTAAAGGAATTTTAATATTCTTCAAAGGAATCAATCATCACCACTGCCTGCAAAAAATCTCTTTCTTATATCATCCTGGCCCAGCAATCTTATTAAGATCACAGATAGGATAGTAATCTTTCTGAATCTGGTTATACTTTAAGAAGGAAAGGGAAAATTATGCAGAACTATATTTTCTCAAATGACTTTTATAAAAATATTGACCTGATGGTCTACACTTCAGGCCATGAGAAATGTGAACCTTCTCACAGCTATGGGCCTGTCGTCAGAACTTCGTATATGTTCCATTACATCCATTCGGGCAAAGGAATCTATAAATGCCGCGATAAAACCTGGCATTTAAAAGCTGGTGATATGTTTCTGATGATTCCTCAGGAAAGAATTTATTATGAAGCGGATCAGGATGATCCCTGGGAGTATTCATGGATCGGCTTAAAAGGATTAAAGGCTGAAGAAACCATTGGCCGAAGCACCATTTTCGAAGATCTGGTGGTTCACCTGCCAGAAACCAGCCGAATCCCAGCGATCTTTTCTCGCCTGCAGACTGGAAGAATGACAGATAATTCAGACCTTCTTTATAACTCCTGTGCCTGGGATATGGTCTATCAGCTTTCACAGGAAGTTCCTGCCAATAAAAACACAAAAGATCTGAGTGCTGCGGATTATGTTGAACTGATCCTGACCTATGTTGGACAGCATTTTGAAGAATCCATCAGCGTTCAGGAGATCGCAGACCATCTTTCATTAGACCGCAGCTACGTTCATCGAATCTTCAAGAAAAAGATGGATATGTCTGTTAAAGAGTATATTTACCGCTGCGGCTGACCAATGCCTGTTATTATCTGATCTATACAGATCTTTCGATCAACGATATCGCCCGATCCGTTGGATATGACGATGTTCTTTACTTTTCTAAGCTGTTTCGAAAGAAGAAAGGATTGTCGCCATCAAATTATCGTGAAATCCGCCAGAAAGAATATCAGCATCTGCAGGCTCCTGATTCAATTTAAGATCCTGAATTATCAGAGGCTGGATCCTCAAAATCGCAAAGAACTGAAAAATCCGCAGAATCATCAGAAGCTACAAAACAATCATAAGCCAAAGCGTTCTGATCATCAGAAAAATATCATCAAATCCGGTTTTTTGATTCCAATCCATGATGCCTTCTTCAAACCGAAGAGGATCAGTCTGAACATTCGATCAAGCATGAAAAAAGCAGCTTTCGCTGCTTTTTTCATTAATAGTCGAGATTCAAATGATTATCAGAGTTTATTTCTTATCAGATTCTAATTCTTATCAGATTCTAGTTTTTGTTCATAGGCTCGAAATTTTGATACTCGCTTCCTTCACGACCCTCCTTACGGTTGGACCGCTTGCGCTTCTCTACACTCGGCGATGAAACCTGTGGCTGGACTTCCATCAGCAAGCTACGTGCCATGCCCGGTACACAATTAAAAAAGGGCAGAATATCCTGACCTGGATATTCTGCCCTTTACAGCTCATATTGTTTTTTTACTTCAGATCATCCATATGGGAAAGAGCTTCCGCAAAACCCTGTGGGTCATTGAGGATATTATCATTTTCCATTAAGGAAAAATCATCAGCTGGTTCTGGAAGTTCTGGAGCCTCTTCAACTACAGGCATCGAATTCTGAACAATCTTGTCGAATTCTTCGTCTTCACTCTTTGCTTCTTCAACTCGAGCCAGACGTTTTGCCCTTAACTGAGCTGCTTTTTCAGCAACCAGCAGGTTCTGAGGACGGTCGCCCTTGCATCCGGTTCCAGCAGGAATCAGTTTACCAATGATAACATTTTCCTTCAGACCGATCAGGTGATCGACTTTACCCTTGATTGTTGCATCGGTAAGAACCTTTGTGGTTTCCTGGAAGGATGCAGCAGATAAGAAGGAATCAGTTTCAACAGAAGACTTGGAAATACCAAGCAGAACCGGTTTGAAGGTTGCAGGAGTTTTACCGGAAAGTAAAGCATCCTTGTTAATCTTCGTAATGTTATTCAGGGAAAGCTGAACTCCAACATTCAGATCAGTATCTCCCGGATCGGTTACGATAACTTTCTTCATCATCTGGCGAATCATAACTTCAAGGTGTTTATCGGAAATTTCGATACCCTGAGACTGATAAACCTTCTTAACTTCTTTCAGAATATAGTTCTGAACTTCATTAACACCGGCAACGGCAAGAAGTTCCTTCGGATCGAGTGGTCCTTCTGTCATTGGCTGACCGGCTTCAATTTCAGCACCAACAGTTACCCATGGACGTAATGTCTGATTGGCATTGATCTTATGGGAAACAGATTCAGTGTCGTTTGTAACAATAATTTCCTGACGCAGAGTACCATCGATACGTTCGATCGATGTAATCTGACCAGAAATCTGAGCAATGACGGCAACACCTTTTGGATGACGGGCTTCGAACAGCTCTTCAACACGAGGAAGACCCTGAGTGATGTCTCCACCATCACCACCGGCAACACCACCGGTATGGAAGGTACGCATGGTCAGCTGAGTACCAGGTTCACCGATTGACTGGGCAGCCATTGTACCAACAGCTTCACCGACTTCAACATCACGTCCAGTCGCCATGTTCTTGCCATAGCACATACGGCAGATACCGTTAGTGGATTTGCAGGTAAATGGTGAACGGATCAGCATCTGAGTAATGCCGGCATCGACAATCTTATGAGCCAGATCTTCAGTTATATATTTATCCGATTCAATGATCAGTTCATTGGTCTTCGGATCGTAAACATCTTCTTTGGAGTAACGTCCAACCAGACGATCATAGAGAGGTTCAATGATCGTATCGGTTTTACGGTCTACCAGGTCTTCTACCAGGAATCCCTTATCTGTTCCACAGTCGTCTTCCTTAATGATGACATCCTGTGCTACGTCAACCAGACGACGAGTCAGGTATCCAGATTCAGCCGTCTTCAGCGCGGTATCGGTCAGACCTTTACGCACACCATGGGTAGAAATAAAGAACTCGGATACATTGAGTCCTTCACGGAAGCAGGAATAGATCGGTACTTCGATGATGGATGGAACATATTCACCAGCACGGGATTTACCTTTAGCAGGTCGAGCCATCAGACCACGCATTCCAGCCAGCTGGGTAAAGTTGGAAGTATTACCACGTGCACCGGAAGTCGCCATCATGTTGATTGGGTTCTTACGAGGCAGATTACTCATCAGCTCTTCAACGATATCGTCCTTGACATCAGCCCACAGTTTGTTCAGGTGGCGTTCCCATTCTTCCATGGTTAGCATTCCTTTTTGCTGAAGGCGTTTAAGCTGGTCAGCCTTTTCACGGCCGTAAGCCACGTGTTCTTCCTTGTTTGGAGCCACTTCGATATCAGAAAGCGCAACGGTAATACCAGCTACAGTGGAATACTTGAATCCAAGAGATTTGATCTGGTCAAGAATTTCAGCTGTATCGTCTACCGGATAACGTTTGAAGACTTCGGCAATAACTTTTCCGAGGTCTTTTTTCTTAACGGCTTCGGTAATTTCAAGACCTGCGATTTTTTCCTTGATGTCTTCACCTGGAGCAGCGAAGTATTTATCAGGAGTGGCTTCGAAGTTCGCTGCAGATACCTCATTGATAAATGGGAAATCCTCTGGGAACATCGAGTTGAAGATGATTTTTCCTGGTGTAGTAATCAGGTAATCATTTTCATGTTCTTCCTTGAAGGAAGATTTCTTCAGACCAGATACAGGCAGAGCAATACGGGAATGCAGGTGTACCTGATTTGTATTGTAAGCAAGCATAACCTCATCCACATCAGCGTAGACAGTACCTTCTGCATTGGCATAGCGTTCCCATGCAGCAGCTTCTTTTTCTTCGCCGACTTTGCGGTAGCGTTCTGCTTCTTCAAGAAGTTCCTGTTTGGTTTCTTCCATCGTCAGATAGAAGTTACCCATAACCATGTCCTGACCTGGAGTAACGATTGGTTTTCCATCCTTAGGTCCAAGAATGTTATGAGAACCAAGCATCATAACGAGTGCTTCCGCACGTGCTTCTTCACCAAGAGGTACGTGAATGGCCATCTGGTCACCATCGAAGTCTGCGTTGAAGGCAGTACATACCAATGGGTGCAGACGCATGGCTCTTCCTTCTACCAGTTTAGGCAGGAAGGCCTGAATACCTAATCGGTGCAGCGTAGGCGCACGGTTTAACAGAACTGGATAACCATCGATGACCTTTTCAACGATATCCCAGATTCGAGGATCGCGGCGTTCAATCATCTTTTCAGCGTTCTTCGGATTGCTTACCAGATGCTGATTCACGATTTCGTTAATAACAAATGGCTTAAACAGATTGATAGCCATTTCGCGCGGAATACCGCACTGGTACATCTTCAGATCTGGTCCTACTGCGATTACAGAACGTCCGGAGAAGTCAACACGTTTACCAAGAAGATTCTGACGGAAACGTCCCTGTTTACCTTTCAGAGAATGAGAAAGGGATTTAAGAGCACGTCCACCAGCACCCGTGATTGGTTTGGAACGGCGACCATTATCGATCAGAGCATCAACCGCTTCCTGAAGCATACGTTTTTCGTTCTGAACGATGATATTTGGAGTTCCCAGATCGAGCAGCTTGCGCAGACGATTATTACGGGTAATGACACGACGATAAAGGTCATTTAAATCAGAGGTTGCAAAGCGTCCGCCATCCAGCTGAAGCATTGGACGCAGATCAGGTGGTATAACTGGAATATTTGTCAGAATCATCCATTCAGGTTTGTTGTCGGAATGACGGAATGAATTGATTGTATCCAGACGTTTGATCAGCTTTTTTCGTTTTTCACCCGTCGCTTTTTCAAGAGCCTTTTGAACATCGTCATATTCCTTTTCCAGATCGATATCCTGAAGCAGTTTTAAAACAGCTTCAGCACCGGTCTGGGCTTTGAAAGCACCAGGGCCATAGGTTGCCTGAGCTTCACGGAATTCCTTTTCGGAAAGAACCTGCTTATACTGCAGGTCAGTGTCCATAGGATCTGTGACGATATAGCTGACAAAATAAACAACTTCTTCAAGCTGTTTTGGGGTGATATCAAGCAGTAAGGCCATACGGCTTGGAATACCGCGCAGATACCAGATATGAGCGACCGGAGCCGCAAGGGAGATGTGTCCCATGCGCTCACGGCGTACGCTCGATTTTGTGATTTCGACTCCGCATCGGTCGCAGACTACACCTTTAAAGCGGACTTTTTTATATTTTCCGCAGGCGCATTCCCAGTCCTTTGTCGGTCCGAAAATTCTTTCACAGAATAAACCGTCTTTTTCCGCTTTCTGAGAGCGGTAGTTGATTGTTTCAGGTTTAGTTACTTCTCCATGAGACCATTTCAGAATGGTTTCCGGAGAGGCAAGGCTTACCTGAATTGAGGCAAAGTTGTTTACGCTCAAAATTAAGCCTCCTGTTCTTCATCTACAATGGAGAATCCTCCATTGTTCAGGTCGTCTTCGAGGTCGTTTTCAAGCTGTTCCGATGCTGGAACTTCCTGCTCTTCCTCTGTATGTTCATGAGCCTCAACGGTGATGATTCCCTCATCATCGTCATCGGTATTGATATCTACTTCGTTGTTGTTTTCATCAAGCAGACGCACGTCAATAGCAAGACCCTGCAGTTCGTGCATCAGTACTCTGAAGGATTCTGGAACACCTGGTTCTGGAATATCCTTGCCTTTAATGATGGCTTCATAGGTCTTGATACGTCCCTGAATGTCGTCAGACTTGATGGTCAGGATTTCCTGAAGGGTATGGGAAGCTCCATAAGCTTCAAGAGCCCAGACTTCCATTTCACCAAATCTCTGTCCACCATTCTGAGCTTTACCACCAAGCGGCTGCTGAGTAACCATGGAATATGGACCAGTTGCACGGGCATGCAGTTTATCGTCAACCATGTGAGCCAGCTTGATCATGTACATGACACCAACAGAAATACGTTCATCAAATGGCAGACCCGTCTGACCATCATAAAGAACCTGTTTTCCATCGACTGTCATCTGTGCTTCTTTCATGACATCAGCCAGATCTTCGTTGGAAAGACCATCGAATACTGGAGTCGCAAACTTCTGGTTGAGCTTCTTGGCTGCATAACCAAGATGGATTTCAAGAATCTGTCCGATATTCATACGGGAAGGCACACCAAATGGATTCAGAATGATATCGATTGGCGTTCCATCCGCCATAAACGGCATGTCTTCAAGCGGCAGAATCTTGGAGATAACACCTTTGTTACCATGACGTCCGGACATCTTATCCCCTTCAGAAATCTTACGTTTCTGGGCGATATAAACTTTAATGCGTTCGTTGACTCCTGGTGGAAGGTCGCTTCCATCGCCGCGTTTGAATGTGCGGATGGAATGAACGATACCAGCACCACCATGAGGTACTTTCAGGGAGTTGTCGCGAACTTCTCTGGATTTTTCACCAAAGATCGCAAGCAGAAGTTTTTCTTCCGGAGAAACTTCACTCTGTCCTTTTGGAGTGACTTTACCAACCAGAATATCGCCTTCGCGAACTTCCGCACCAACCATGATGACGCCATTGGCATCCAGTTTCTTCACTGCATTTTCACCCACGTTTGGAATGTCACGAGTGATTTCTTCTGGTCCAAGCTTGGTATCGCGGCAATCGATGTCATATTCCTCAAGGTGAATGGAAGTGTACACATCATCAGCAACCATACGTTCAGACATGATGATGGCATCTTCATAGTTGTATCCATACCAGGTCATGTAGGCGATGGTTACGTTCTGTCCTAATGCAAGTTCACCATTTTCCATGGATGGCCCATCCGCAAGGATGTCTCCCTTTTCAACCTTTTCGCCAACTTTAACAATTGGACGCTGGTTAATACAGGTCGAAGCATTTGAACGGCTGAATTTACGCAGCTGGTAAGTATGGTTAACGCCTTTGGAATCTGTATTTACAATTCGCAGTGAATCGACGTAAGTAATTTCCCCGTCTTCACGGGCAACGATACCGACACCGGAGTCCTTGGCGATCTTATATTCAATACCAGTTCCTACATATGGAGAATGCGGAACTAAAAGTGGTACAGCCTGACGCTGCATGTTGGCACCCATCAGGGCACGGGAAGCATCGTCGTTTTCGAGGAACGGAACGCAGGCAGTCGCAACCGATACGATCTGTTTTGGACTGACGTCAGCGAGCTCTACATCTTCTCTTGCTGCGATGATGGTATCGCCATTCTTTCTGGCAACGACACGTTCATTAATCAGACGGCCGTTGCGGACTTCGTTGGCCTGAGCAATAACGTAATCGGCTTCTTCATCTGCAGAAAGGTATACCGCTTCTTCAGATACGGTTCCATCCGGATTAACCGGACGATATGGAGTCTGAATAAATCCATACTGGTTGATCTTGGCATATGTTGTCAGGTTAGAGATCAGACCGATGTTTGGACCTTCAGGGGTTTCAATTGGACAAATTCTTCCATAGTGAGAAGAATGTACGTCACGAACTTCAAATCCGGCGCGTTCTCTGGAAAGACCACCAGGTCCTAATGCAGAAATACGGCGTTTATTGGTTAATTCAGCTAATGGGTTCTGCTGGTCCATAAACTGTGACAGCTGCGAAGAAGAGAAGAATTCCTTGATCGCTGCAGTCAGCGGACGAATGTTCGTTAATTTTCTTGGAGTGATATTGTCCTTTTCCTGAATGGACATTCTTTCCTTAACAACGCGTTCCATACGGGATAAACCGATACGGAACTGGTTCTGAATCAATTCACCTACGGCGCGGATTCGACGGTTGCCAAGCATATCGATATCATCGGTTTCTCCGATTCCATCCATAACGTTCAGGTCATAGGAGAAGAAAGCATAAATATCAGGAATGGTTACTGTGTATTTGTTGGCAAATGGATCGTTACCAATAATGTGGATCAGATTTCCATTGCGGTCTTCTACATCAATTTCCTGAACAGCCGCACCAATCAGCCAGGCATAAACATCCTGTTTCTGACTTTCGCCCTTGATTTCAAAGATGGCTGCATCATCAAGACGTTCTGGAGCCACCCCTGGTTCATAGCGGTTAACAATTGGTTCCTGCATTTCTTCGGAAATGATGTCAGCTCCGGCATCATTGGTCAGGCGTCCTAAAGCAAACAGACGCTGTCCATAATTCAGAACCGGATCAATATTTTCTTCCGTCAGCAATACAGGTTTAGCAATCAGACCGGCATAGATTTTGACCGGTTTGCCAAAACGATAAATTTCAGCCACATCCTGATCAGAAAGCACCTGTCCTGCTTCGTAAAGAACTCCATTGATTTCGATGTCATCCGCAAGAATACGGCCGATTAATCCGGAATTGTAGGATGCCGGAATTTCGACGATATCTTCTTCATGGAATTCAGAACGGAACGGGAACGGATTCATGTATCCGCCCTTGCTAAGAACTTCCTTTAAAGCGTTTCTTTCATCACGCGTAATGTGTGTACCCTTCTTCATAAACAGATTGCCGTTGACATCAAGAATGTCATGGGCTAAGTTTGTATTCATGGTACGCGCAACCGCATTCAGCTTTTTGCCTAATTTGTAGCGTCCAGCCTTCGTTAAGTCGTAGCGGCGGTGATCAAAGAATTTAGCCTGCATCAGTGAAATGGATCCATCCAGTGTTGGAATTTCATCACTGCGCTGGTTTTCATAGAAGGAAAGCAGAGCTTCTTCTGTGGTTTTTACTTTGTCATTGAGCAGAGTATTCTCAATTTCTTCGTATTTTCCAAAGAAGGAATTATAGAGGGTCAGGTAAAGGTCCATGTATTCACGGCCTTCTGGATCCTGCATTACATCATTCCAGGTTTTGCCCATAGCTTTCAGGAATGTTTCAAGCGGTTTTACATCACGAGAATCTTCGCCTTTTTCAATTCCGAAGCTCATTCCAAGAGCTTTGAAAAGGATTGAGAAAAGCACTTTTCTTCTGCGGTCAATGGAAACATTAAAGGTACGTCCTAGTGAGTTCTTCTTTTGCTCCGTATTGAATTCAAGCCAGGTTCCCCGGCTTGGGATCAGTTCAGAATCATAGTTCTGCTTACCTGTTTTTACATCGAAGCTTTCAGAAAAATAAACTCCGGGGGAACGGACGATCTGGCTGACGATTACACGTTCAGCTCCGTTGATAATAAATGTACCGGTATCGGTCATCAGCGGGAAATCACCCAGGAACACATCCTCGTTTCTCGTAATGACTTCACCATTGTCGTTAGTTATTTCAAGTTCCATCTGAGCATACAGAGGCGCAGCATAGTTGCATTCTCTGTACATGGACTGTTCGGCGTCGTATTTCGGTTTTTCAAAGGTGTATCCTTTGAAATTCAGTTTGATATCCTTGTTATAGTTTTCGATTGGGAAAATCTCATCGAAGACTTCCTGGATCCCCTTGGCTTTGAACCAGTCAAATGAATCGGTCTGGATTTCTACCAGGTTTGGGAGTTCCAAATTTCCGGACACTTTTGAATAATCCCGTCGGACAGCTTTCTTGCCTTCAGGGACAATTTTATAAGATTTGTTATTCTCCACTTCGCGCCTTCCTTTCGTATCTAGGGTCCACAAACAGTCTTTCTTTAGACTATCATGCAATTTACAATAATATAAGATTAAAATCCATATGTCAAACTCGAATCAAATTGGCATAAGTCATCCATATTCTAGACTAGACATTTTCAGGGTTATTCTTTTTTGCTCATTTTGTCGTTGACATTTCATTTTTTTCCTTTTCTGTGACCACTCTTGCTTCAGAGAGTTCATTTTCCAGTTTTTTTTGCATTTCCTGTACGTTCATTTCTGTTATTCTCGTAGGTTCTGTAAATGGCAGATTGAATGGTTCAGACTTTGTTTAAACTTTTCGCTATGGTCTGTTGTTCTCTTGCTGCTCACTAATGAATAATTTCCTTTTACAAGTAAACAAAAGGTTTCAGTAAGAAGCCACATCTTTGGCTATCGCTGCAACTGCAGCGGCTTACCGAAACCTTCATATGTATGAATCGTTGAATTTTTTCTGTATGAAAATTATCCGAAATGTTTATCAGCAGCTTTTTTGGAAACAGGAAACCTGAGTGATGCAGTCTGTTTTTTTTTATTGCGAAACTATGCGTCTGTTTCTTCGAAACCACATGGAAGGAAGAAAAAGAAGCAGAATCGGCAAGAGCTCCAAACGTCCAGCCAGCATATCAAAACAGAAAACCAGTTTGGCAAATGGCGAAAAGTCTGCGAAGCTGCCCATCGGACCCACTTCACCAAGTCCAGGACCTATATTGTTTAGTGTCGCGGCCACAGAAGTAAAATTCGTCACCAGATCTTTTCCATCCAAAGCAATCAGAATCAGGCTGAATACAAAAATGGATATATAGATCGCCAGAAATACATTGACACTTCGCACAATTTCATGCGCGATGGGTTTTCCATCCATACGGACTTTTTTGACTGAACGAGGATGAACCAGAGTCGAAAACTCTTTTTTAACTCCTTTCAGGATGATATTAATTCTTGATACCTTAAAACCGCCGCCTGTCGATCCAGCACACGCTCCGCATATCATTAACAAAACCAGAATAATCTGGGCAATCGGTGTCCAGAGGTTGAAATCAACAGTAGCATATCCGGTGGTTGTAATGATCGAAGAGACGGTAAAGAAAACATGATGAATCGCCAGAAACAGATCTGGAAACAGACTCTGAACAGAAATGACGATCACTGTGGTCGCTGCAAGAATGATTCCAATGTAGCTGACTACTTCTTCCATTCGAAAAGCCTGTTTTCTTTTTCCTCTTAATAAGAGAACATAAAAATTAAAGTTGATTCCAAACAGAAGCATGAAAACCGCAATAATTCCGGTTTGCAGCAGGGTGTAAGAATCAAAGCCATCCGAACGAACCGCAAATCCACCCGTTCCAGCCGTTCCCATCGTCAGAGTAATCGCATCAAAGGCATTCATTCCGGCCAGAAGCAGAAGCACAAGCTGAATCAGTGTCATTCCGATATAGATTCGGTAAAGCGTCTTTGCGGTATCTCTAACCTTGGGCACGATTTTGGATACATCCGGACCAGGTGATTCAGCGGCCATCAGATTCATAAAACTTCCACCCGCAGAAGGCAAAAGCGAGAGAATGAAAACAATAACGCCCATTCCCCCAACCCAATGCGTAAAGGATCTCCACATCCGATTGGCATAGGAAAGCTTGCTGACATTCGTTAAAATCGTGCTGCCGGTTGTCGTAAATCCTGAGACTGTTTCAAAAAACGCATCAACATACTTTGGAATCTCCCCAGAAATAAAAAACGGCAAAGCGCCTAAAAGCGACATGACAATCCAGCTCAGGGCCACGGCAATCATTCCTTCTTTGGCCCGGATCTTTCGATTCTTACCCGAAATAATCACCAGGACAGCCCCAATCGTCGTACAGATCAAAGTCGACAGCAAATAGACCACAGCTATACTGCCCTCTTTGTAAATCAGAGCAGTAATTAGTGGGACAAGCATGAATGCGGCCTCAAACAGGCAGACGACACCGAGTACATAAGCCAGGACAAGATAATTCATAATACATCCTCATCAAGCACATCATCCAACGTGCAAAGGCCAGTATGGGTGGTAATGAAGATCACGCTGTCTCCTACTCGAATTTCATCTGTTCCTCGCGGCAGAATCGCTTTGCCATCGCGGACGATTAAAGCTGCCAGGGTATCGCTTCTCGTCTTTAAATTCATCAATGGTATATTGGTCGCTCTTGATTTTTCTCTGATATAAAACTCCAGGGCTTCTGCCCGATCCTGAGCCAGACGATGCACGGTTTCCACGTTGGATCCCATTCCACCTTCCGCTGCCCGTACATAACGGATAATTGTTTCTGAGGTCAGCTTTTTGGGGTTGATGATCGTATCAAGATCCAAAGCATTGATCACATCATCAAATGAGATTCGATTGATCTTCGTAATGGTCTTGATTGGCATAATCGAGCGGATATATAAAGAAAGAATGATGTTTTCTTCATCAATACCGGTCAACGAGACAAATGCGTCCATGTTTTCAAGACCTTCATCCGCCAACATTTCCCGATCGGAACCATTTCCTTCGATAATCGTAGCATTTGGAAAGAAAGTGGCCATTTTTTCGCAGGTTGCCCGATTATTATCGACCAGCGTCAGATTGATGTTTGTCTTCTCGAGCATTTTGGCCAGATAAAACGCCAGTTTTCCGGCTCCAATAACCATGACGTTATGGACGTTATTCGATTTGATCCCAATTTTTTTAAAAAACTGCATTCTCTTTTTCGGCTGTCCGGTAATAGAGATCAGATCTTTTTCATGCAGTATAAATTCTCCATCTGGAATAAAAAGATCGTCCTTTCTTTCGACCATACAGATCAGAATATCGCTTTTCAGTTTATGGGGAATATCCTTAATGGCCATTCCTTCCAGGACAGACCCTTTTGGAATTTTCAGTTTATAAATCTCAGAAGCATCCGATGAAAAAGTTTCTGCAGAAACAGTCGGGGGAAGCGAAATGGCCTTAAATACTTCTCTGGCTGCTGCAAGTTCCGGATTGATGATGACCGAAACTCCCAGGTCACTTTGAAGATCCATGATCGTTTCTGAATATTCCGGTGAGCGAACCCTGGCAATCGTCTGGATATTTTCACAAAGTTTTCTGGCCAGCAGACAACACAGCAGGTTTAATTCATCATTCCCAGTTACCGCAATAAACAGATCCGTCTGATCGATACCGCCTTCCTGTAAAAGGCTGTGATCCATTCCTGATCCGACCAGCCCCATCACATCGTATTCCCCAACAATTCCCTTGGCCCGATCCGCTCGATTATCAATCACAGTGACTTCATGTTCTTCCCGACTCAATTCCCGAACCAGCGAAGTTCCTACCTTCCCACAGCCAATAATCATAATCTTCATAATTAATGACCCCTTCTCTTCTATGGTTATTCTTTAATTCAGATGTCACGGTTTGCGGCATCGAGCATCTCGATGGCCATATCGAGCAGTCTTTCTGGAAACTCTGGCTGTCTGAGCATATTCCAGCAGGTCATGACCGCCTCGGCATATTTGGGCTCAGTTTTCATACGCTCCGGATTGGCAGCCTGTATTAAGGATTCAAGAACTTTGCGCTTATCAAAATAAGCCTGTTCTTTTTTCATTTCATCAAGCAGTTCTTTCAGAGTCCAGGACTGGTTTGCAGGAGTTTGAACCGCAATAAACAGATCATCAAATCCATTTTTATCCAGCAGATCCGGAATCTTTTCAAGCCGCTCTCTAGGCATATCCGTCACATAGATTAAGGCGGGATTGCCATGCTTTTTATTCGGATAAACCTTCTTGCTTAAAGATGAAGCTACAGCATTCTGGACTGGACTTTCAGTCACCTGATCATCAGGAGCTTTTAAGAGTTCATCAATCGTATGGTCGAGCATTGATTCTGAGATCCATCGAATCTTCTGATCCTTGAATAAACTTTCTATTTTTTTTCTTTCCTTAGGATCCCTGAAATGACTTCCTTCGTAAATAAGTATCATAAAGCCCTCTTTTCTATTTCATATGAGTTTCTTCATTTGAGTTTCTCACATTCTGTCATCATGGAATTTGTAAGAAATATGTCAAGGATGTCGCCTGAACAGGATTTATCATAGCGCGAAATCTGTTAATATCATGGCATAGGTTTGCAGGCGTTAGCCGAATGCTTGATAAAACCATTGTATTTTCATGATTTTAATCATTTTAAGAGGAGGATTTGATTTGTGAAAAAGAAAACATCAAACCGTTCTGTATTGCCATCCAAAAAACGTCGGTTATTTTCTCTGATTTTTTCTCTTATTATAATGGTGCCGGCCATTATTATGACGGGATGTTCAGGCAAACCCGCACAAAAAGCAGAGATTGACCGAGTTTTTACGGCAATCAATCATCTGACTGAAGCAAAGACGCTCGAAGCGAAAGGCTCATTCGATATCACCGCTTTTGGTAAAGGCGATATTACCGTATGGATTGATAACGAAAACCAGTTTCAGATGGCCATTCAGGCTGATGACTCCAATGATCTTGGCTTCTATCTCAAAGATGGGAAAACCTATCTGAACTACTTTGGTACAAAGTCTCAGTCTGTCGCAGAAAACATCGGCATCGATCCAGATGTTCCTATGGACTTCTATAATCCACTGCTTGATATGTCAGCTGAAGAACGTGACGAGATCTTCAATGCCGTCAGTGTAAGCGGAGATACCTATACCCTTGATATTAATAAACATGCAATGGCTACCGTCCTTGACAATTTTGGCGGAGTCGGCGTAAAGCAGGCCAGTCTGGCAGTCACACTGGATGGCGATCAGGTAAAGCAAATGGTCTTCAAAGCGGATGTGCGCTCGCCGCTTTTACCCGGAAACAACCTGAAGATGTTTATTTCACTTGAAGTTGTTTCCATGAACCAGCCGCTTGATATTCCATGGCCTACAGATCTTGACAGCTACAAGACAGAAGAAGCTGAATAGATCCACCAAACATGACAATCTGATTTATCCAATTTTTGTCCCGGGATATCGGGGCTTTTTTTATGGTTTGACTCATTTTACCGCCATTTATTCATGAGCGAATTTCATGTTCATAGAATTGTTCTTTTTTCAAATATAGATCACAAAAATTTTTTTCAAATCATCGACAGAAGAATCTTATAATGAAAGTGCTTAATTGAATACCAGAGATCAGGTAGTTACTGCCTGATTGTAGCAGCTGGCCCATTCAGGCAGTGAGACTCAAATAAAAATTTTACCATTTAATCGAGGAAAAGAAACATGCAGACTATTAAAGAACTTTATAAGATCGGCCCAGGTCCTTCAAGTTCACATACCTTTGGACCAATGAAAGCCAGTCAGGACGTATTAGCTAAACATCCTGATGCGGATCATTTTAAAATCCGACTGATGGGATCGCTTGCCCTGACTGGAAAAGGCCACCTGACTGACAAAATCATTAAGAAAACTCTTCGTCCAAAAGAAATAGAAATTGAATTTGATTTCAATTCCCGTCCAGAACACCCCAATACGATGACGATCGAAGCTTTTAAGGATGGAAAATCATTGGGCATTCACGAATACATATCGATTGGCGGAGGGAAAATCATCATCGATCAGAACAAACCTGCTGATGCCAGGGAAATCTATCCTCATACTACGCTTGATGACATTCAGGCTTATTGCCGAAAGAATCATCTTCGACTGGATGAATACGTAAGCAGTATTGAAGATAAGGACTTTGATGCCTATATGACTAAAATTTATAAGGCAATGATTCAATCTGTCCGTAAAGGACTCTCCAAGACCGGAACTTTACCTGGTTCGCTCAAGCTTGACCGCATTGCCTATGCACTTTATGAATCAGCTCTCTCCTGTGATGTTGAAAGTGATAAAAATGCCCTGCTTTTACAATCATATGCTTATGCAGCCAGTGAACAGAATGCTTCTGGAGGAATCGTTGTGACCGCTCCTACCATGGGCAGCTGCGGTGTTATGCCTGCCCTTGTCTACCATTACTCGGAAGATCTCCATTATCCTAAGCGAATCATTCTGAATGCCTTAAAGACTGCAGGTTTGATTGGGGCCTTAATTCAGGAAAACGCAACTATTTCCGGTGCCAAGGCTGGCTGCCAGGCTGAAGTTGGGGCTGCCTGCGCCATGGGTGCTGCTTTTGCCGCCAGCTGTCAGCGTTTAAGCAACGAACAGGTTGAATGCGCAGCTGAAATCGGGCTTGAACACCATCTTGGACTGACCTGCGATCCTGTGGGCGGCTATGTTATGATTCCCTGCATCGAACGAAATGCAGTTGCAGTCACCCGGTCCGTTGATGCGGCCAGACTGGCTAAATACATCCGCAATGTGAAGAAAAATCGTGTCTCTTTTGATATGGTTGTTAAGACGATGAATCTGACGGGTAAAAAACTTCCTATGGAATTAAAGGAAACCTCGCTTGATGGTCTTGCCGTCGTTGTCCCGGCTGAAGAAGCCAGAAAGAAACTCGCTAAATAGTCTTTTTAAAATTTCAGATCACTGACAAAAAACCGATGCCTTCGATCATAGACCAGGAGCATCGGTTCTTTTTATTTGTTTTTGAGGTTATCATTCTGGGAATAGATTAACTCCAGGTTATTCCCATTCAATGACGCTGTAGCCAGATTTTTTCAATGCCTCAATTAAGGCCTCATCCACCGGCTGAACGGTGCGGATTAAAATCTTGGCAACATCACTTGAATAGCCATATACAGAGAGATTGCGGATCGAAATCCCTGCTTGCGCAAACAGGGAAGCAATTTTTTCGAGCACGCCAACCTGTTCGTTTGCATTCAATAAAATTCGACTTCCTTTTGAAGACCACCCAAGCATTTCAAGAAACGCTTTAAAAATGTCATTTTGCGTTAAGATTCCTGTGACCTTCTTGTCATCATTAACGACCGGAAGACATCCAATATCATTTTTGAGAAGTTTTTCTGTGGCCTGTTCCATCAGATCATTCTCATTCACATATACTGGATGTTTTACCATCACTGTCTTTACTTCTGTTTTGGATAACAGGTAATTCAGCTCATAAATACTTAATGAAGTTGCCGTATTGTCAGCAGCAATCATTCCTTCGGTAATTAGTCCAACCAGGCGATTATGAGAATCTACAACGGGAACGCGATGAATTTTGTGGAATTTCATCAGGTCAATTACAGCTGAAATTTTCTCAGCCGGATCCACTGTAAATGGATCTTTTGTCATAAAGTCTTTGACGCGAAACATGTT
The DNA here is from genome assembly GCF_001945525.1 of Ileibacterium valens. Classification (GTDB taxonomy): domain Bacteria; phylum Bacillota_I; class Bacilli_A; order Erysipelotrichales; family Erysipelotrichaceae; genus Ileibacterium; species Ileibacterium valens. The sequence continues at coordinate 32,940 of NZ_MPJW01000260.1, read as the reverse complement.
TTAACCTGTCCGTCAATCTTCGAACTCTGCAGTTCGAAGATTTCGGACTTCTCCTTTTCTTTTGGCTCTTTAAACAACCATTTTAATTGAATAATAATTCTTCAGAAATCAGAAATCATCGTGATCATTTCTTCAATCCATTCAATCAAATAGGAAATAAGCCGCTCAAATTCTCTTCTTGATTCAGATTACGCTGATATGTACAGATCAATTCCGATTGATCTAGGCTCTAAGCTCCACCAAGATAAGCTTCCTGAACGGCTTTGGAGCTGGCCAGTTCACTGGCTGGACCTTCAAGAGCTACATTTCCTGTTTCCATAACATAGGCATAGTCTGCGATCTGCAAAGCCATTCTCGCATTCTGTTCAACAAGCAGAATGGTTGTTCCAGCTTCATTGATGTCTTTGATAATCGAAAAAATTTCCTTGACCAGAATTGGAGCAAGCCCCATGGAAGGCTCATCTAGCAAAAGCAGTTTGGGTTTAGCCATCAGCGCTCTGCCCATCGCCAGCATCTGCTGTTCTCCGCCGGACAGAGTGGAAGCATCCTGATTTTTTCTTTTTTCAAGAATTGGAAACCTTTCATAAATCTTCTTGAGATCTTCGTTAATTCCCTGCTTATCCTTTCGAAGATAAGCACCCATCATGAGATTTTCATAAACGGAAAGGCCTGGAAAAACATGACGTCCTTCAGGCACCTGAACCAGACCGGAACTGACGATTTTCCGGGGCGAAACTTTATAGATGGAATCATCTTCAAAGACGACTTCTCCACCGCTCTTTTTGACGATTCCACTGATTGCCTGAAGCAGTGAAGTCTTCCCAGCGCCATTGGCACCGATCAAGGACACAATCTGTCCAGGTTCAACTTTCAGGGAAACTCCTTTTAAAGCCTCTATGGCTCCATAATGGACATGAAGATCCTTAACGTCGAGCATCGCCATCAGATTTCCTCCCCAAGATATGCGCTGATTACGAATTCATTGTTCTGAATTTCTTCAGGAGATCCTGAAGCGATCAGCTTTCCATAATTTAAAACATAAATCCGTTCACACACATTCATAACCAGCGACATGTCATGTTCGATCAGAATTACTGTCAGATTGTACTTCTTGCGAAGATGATCAATCAGATCCGTCAGTTCAGCTGTTTCCTGTGGGTTCATACCAGCTGCTGGTTCGTCAAGAAACAGGATCTTTGGTTCGGTTGCCAGAGCCCGGGCAATCTCCAGACGACGCTGCTCACCATAGGGCAGATTATCTGCTGCTTCAAAGCGTTTTTTATAAAGTCCAACATCCTTCAGGTATTCTTCAGCCTTTTCTTCAACCCAGCGCTCCGCATTATAAAACTTTGCGGTTCTTAACAGGGCTGAAGGGACTCCATAACCGACATTTTTCTGCATGGCGGTTTTGACATTATCGAGAACACTCATACTCTTGAAAAGACGGATGTTCTGAAAAGTTCTTGCTAAACCAAGTTCTGTAATCTTGTAAGGAGCAAGACCACCGATCTGTTTTTTTCCCTGTGTGGTTTCAAGTTCAATCAAACCTTCACTTGGCGTATATACTCCTGTCAGCAGGTTAAAGAGCGTTGTCTTACCGGCCCCATTCGGTCCGATCAGGCCGATGAGCTCCCCTTCATTAATTGACATGTTAATTCCGGAGACTGCAGCCAAACCGCCAAAGTTTTTGGATAGTGAACTTACTTTGAGTAACTCAGCCATAATACCTTCTCCTTGATCCCTTATTGGATGCACGGGCTTTCCATTTTTCCAGAAGTTTTTCGAGTGAGAATTCCCAGGTTCCAAGAATTCCCTGTGGACGGAAAATCATCATTAATACCAGGGCCGCACCATAAATGATCATTCGAAGATCGGTAAACTGCTGCAGATACATATTGAGCAATCCAATCAGAATAGCCGCAATGACAGAAGCAGACATACTGCCCATACCACCAAAAACCACCATAACGAGAATATCAATTGAACGGTTGAAGGTGAACTGTCCTGGAGTCAGTACATAGAAGTAGTTTGCCATGATGGCTCCAGCCAAGGACGCAAGAATAGCTCCAACTACGAAGGCAATAACCTTAAAGCGGGTTGTATTAATTCCCATGGCCTCAGCAGCGATTTCGTCATCATTGATTGCAATGCAGGCTCGTCCGGGAGCACTTTTAACAAAGCTTGTACAAATCATGATTGCAAGAATCATGCAGAAGAAGAAAATCGGCCATGTCGTCAGCTGCGGAATCCCCGTAAGGCCGGCTGCCCCATTCGTAATCTTCATGTTCTGAATGCAGATACGAATAATCTCAGAAAAACCTAATGTGGCGATCGCCAGATAGTCCCCTTTCAGCCGCAGGGTTGGAATGGAGACGATTAAGGCAGCAACCGTTGAAATCACAAAGCCCACAAGAATTCCTAACAGCATTCCCCAGTAATTGGGAATCATCTTGGTAATGATTCCGGCGCTGTAAGCTCCAATTGCCATGAATCCAGCATGGCCTAAAGAGAACTGACCACAGATTCCGACGATCAGGTTTAAGGAGACCGCCAGAATAATATTGATGCATATATTGAAAATTACGGACTGATAATAGCTGTTGATGATTCCCATCTGCATCAGAAGGGTCATCAGGGCAAAAAGAACCAGGACAAGAACAGTCCAGATTATGTTGGTTCTGCTCAACAAATTCTTCGACATGGCTTATACCTTTTCCTTTTCTGCTTTTCCAAATAATCCAGCCGGGCGGATAATCAAAACAAGAATCAGAATTCCATAGACAATCGCATCCCGATACATCGAGTTTCCATAGGCGGTTACCAGGGTTTCACAGATTCCGATAAAGAGTCCTCCGACCATGGCGCCAGGAATCGATCCAATTCCACCAAATACTGCTGCAACAAATGCCTTTAATCCAGGAACCATCCCCATCAGCGGAGTGGCTGAATTGTAATAGATTCCGACAAGAATTCCAGCGGCTCCAGCCAAAGCCGAACCCAGGAAGAATGTAAACGAAATGGTGTTATCTACTGAAATTCCCATCAGCTTGGCCGCGTTTTCGTCAGCTGAGACCGCACGCATAGCCCGCCCGATTTTTGTTTTCTGAATGATCAGAGTCAGAAGCACACATAAAACCAGAGTGACTGAGAATATGACAAACTGCAGATAAGTGATGGTGATCGGTCCAAAAGTCCACGACTGGTTTGGCAGGAGTGGTGGATAGGTTCGAACTGACGTACCCATGAAAAACTGTGTTGTGTACTCGATGACGTAGCTGACACCGATCGCGGTGATTAAAGCGGTAATCCTTGGAGCTTTGCGCAAAGGCTTGTACGCAATGCGTTCAATTAAAACTCCAAGCAGTCCGCAGACCACCATACAAACAAGCAGCGCAGGCAAAAAGCTCAACCCAAAATAGGTCGTTACCCAATAGGCGGTATAGGCGCCAATCATATATACATCGCCATGAGCGAAGTTAATCAGCTTGATGATGCCATAAACCATGGTGTATCCCAGAGCCACCAGCGCGTAAATGCTGCCCAGTGAAAGTCCATTGACCAGCTGCTGAAGAAATTGATCCATATATAAATGTTTCCTTTCGTGAATTGATCAGAATTTCCTTTCTTGGCGTTCAGTAAAACCGGAGTGATTTGCATAAAACAGCGCCGGGTTGACTGAAAAAGAACAAAAGCAGAGGATGGACTCCTCTGCTCAGTTTTCGAATCCGAATCAGTCTACTTTCTGTTCTGTCGTATTAGCCTGTTCTCCATCAACGAGTTCAACAATCAGGATGGACTTGTTAGGAGTATGAGTATCCTTGTCAAAAGTGAAGGATCCGGTAATACCGCTGAAGTTAGCGTTCTCGATTTCCTTGTTTAAAGCAGCTCCATCTTCGCCAGTTGCTTCCAGAGAGCTTAACAGCAGGTTTGTCGCATCGTAGGAAAGAGCGGCAAACATTCCCGGTTCTTCGCCATATTCAGCCTGATAATCATCGATGAATTTTTTCAGTTCATCGCTTGGATCTGCTGAAGTATAAGCAGTGGTATAGAAGATGTCGTTTGCATTGTCCTTGCCAATCTGATTACGGAAGTCTGCGGAGTCAAATCCATCAGCACCTGTGATTGGTACAGATACGCCATCTGCTTTCAGCTGATTTACGATCTGAGCACTTTCGTTGTAATAACCTGCAATGTAGATGCAGTCATAATCAAGAGATTTAATGCGGGTAACATAACTTGAGAAGTCTTTATCTCCGGCACCAAATTCAACAGTATCTACAATTTCTCCGCCAAGTTCAGTAAATTTCGTTTTGAATGCATCAGCAAGGCCGCGTCCATAGTCAGAGTTGGCATTGAAGATTACAACTTTTTTAGCTCCAAGAGTCTCATAGTCATAGACAGCCATACCAGCTCCCTGAACAGAGTCTTCGAAACATACGCGCCATGCGTATTCATAAGGAGTTCCATCCGCTTTCATCATGGCGTTCACCTGGGTAGCTGATGGTGAAATGACAGGAGTTGCTTTCTGAGAAGCAAAGTCATAAGTAGCAATGGAAGCTCCGGAAGTCGCTGGACCTACTACGCCCACAACACCGTCCTGCTCAACCAGGCGAGTGATTGCAGTGATGGATTCCTGAGTATCTCCCTTGTCATCAATTTCAACACCTTCAACAGTGAATGGTTTATCTTCGCGTTCATTGAAGTGTTTGATTGCAATTTTGGCACCGTTCAGTTCCTTGATTCCATAGTCGGACAGTTCACCGGTTAGCTCAAAGTTCAGACCGATTTTTACAGTATCAGAAACCTTGTTTCCAGAAGCCTGTTCAGTGTTCGTTTCTGAGCCAGCATTACTGTCGGCAGCATCAGAACTCGAATCAGCAGGAGCACTTGAGCAGCCTGCGAGCATAGCAGCCGAGAGAAAAACCGCTGCTGATTTCTTTGTCACATCGAAATTCATTTCTCATTTCCTCTTTCTATTTCGAATTCTTAATTCCTTAACAAATTATATTCATGATCTTAAACACATTTTCCCATAATAACAATCCGAAATTGAAAATTTTCGAAAGAGTAGGAAAAGTTTTCAGAAAAAAAGGCAATTCCCTTTCAGGAGATTGCCTTTATGAATGAGGTAAATGCTTACATTTGCACTCAGTCATTCCACTTGCCAATGGCATTTTTATTGTTATTAATCCGCTTCGGATTAAATAAACAGGCCGATCAGTCCGATACATGCCTGCAGCATCCAGCCAAGCATGGTCTGTCTCATCATCACCAATGGTCTGCTGAGAACACCCGTTGCGATTAACAGAATAAATAACAGCGTCGTCCATTGCGAGCCTGCCATCATCCGGTAATATTCACGATCCGGTAGAAAAGACCAGAAGATCTTTGCTCCATCGAGCGGTGGAATCGGAATCAGGTTAAAGATTCCAAATCCAATCGAGATCACCGCTGTATTCATCAGGACAGCTGCTATGAAGGCTCCAAATCCGCTGCTGACAAAAGCCGGAGCAAAAAATGACAACAGGGTATAGATCAGCAAAAAGACAAAAGCCAGAAGAAAGTTAGCGACTGGACCTGCAAAAGAAGTCCAGATAATCCCTGTCTTCTGATCCTTGTAATAGGATGGATCAATCGGAACCGGTTTAGCCCATCCAAATCCAAAGAGCATCAGGCATAAAAGACCTGTCCAATCGATATGAGCCAGAGGATTCAGAGAAAGCCGTCCTCTGATTTTTGCGGTTGGATCTCCAAGCCATGCCGAAACCAGTCCATGAGCCATTTCATGGACGGACATGGATAAAACGACCGCAATCACTGTGACCAGAATACTCAGCAGATCCATTCGCATCAGCGATGAAATCATACGTTAAACCTGAAATGCATCACATCGCCATCCTGAACGACGTAATCTTTTCCTTCAAGACACATTTTCCCAGCTTCCTTAATCGCCTGTTCGCTTTCCAGTTCATCCATGTCTTCGAAGCGGTAAACTTCAGCCCGGATAAATCCTCTCTGAAAGTCTGTGTGAATGACTCCAGCGCATTCTGGCGCCTTCATTCCATTATGGAAAGTCCAGGCGCGGCATTCATCTTCTCCTGCCGTCAGGAAGGTAGATAATCCAAGAATGTGATAGGCGGTCGTAATCAAGGCATCGAGTCCCGAATGAGGAAGACCAAGATCATCGAGGAAGGCATCCTTTTCTTCCTTATCCAGAGAAGCCAGATCTTCTTCAATCTTGGCACAGACTGGAACGATTTCTGCTCCTTCTTCTTTGGCTTTGGCAGCCAGCGCCTGATAATGTCTGGAAGATTCTGGATCAGAAATACCTTCTTCATCCAGATTGGCCACATAGATGACCGGCTTTGCGGTTAACAAATTGTACTGATTCATCAGCAGTTTTTCATCATCATTCAGTTCTAATGAACGAGCCGGCTTTTCAGATTCAAGATGCGGCTTGAGCTTCATCAGCAAATCGTATTCCTGCCTGATCTCCTTATCCTTGCTTGACTGAGCTTTACGGGCCACCTTACCAATTCGGTTTTCTACGGTTGAAAGGTCAGCCAGAATCAGTTCGAGATTGATAATCTCGGCATCACGAACCGGGTCAACACTGTTTTCCACATGAGTGATGTTTGCATCTTCAAAGCAGCGGACAACGTGACAGATTGCATCCGTCAGCCGAATGTTTGAAAGAAACTGGTTTCCCAGCCCTTCGCCTTTGGAAGCACCTTTTACCAGACCGGCGATGTCTGTAAATTCAAAGGTGGTATAGATTGTTTTTTTCGGATTAAAAATTTCTCTGAGACGATCAATTCTTTTGTCCGGCACTTCAACAACTCCGACATTTGGAGCAATGGTGGCAAATGGATAGTTTGCCGCCTCAACTTGCGATTTGGTAATCGCATTAAACAGGGTGGACTTACCAACGTTTGGAAGTCCAACAATACCTGCGGTTAAAGCCATAATTTAATTCTCCTCTACTGATTCAGCTTTTTTGACGATCCGTTTGATCTTACGGTCAAAATCCTGACGGCTCATCAGAATGCTGGTTTGACATCCCTGGCATTTGATGCGGATATCTGCACCCATTCGAATGATTTTAAATTCTTTCGATTTTTTGCAGGGATGCTCCTTTTTCATCTCGACGATATCGCCAAGACCATAATCGATCTTATTCATGAACAGTTTCCTTCTCGTGACGCTTGTACGCCCCAAGCGTATTGGCAAGCAGCATGCAGACTGTCATTGGACCAACCCCTTTGGGAACCGGCGTAATAACGCTTGCAAGGTCCCTGACGCGATCAAATGCGACATCTCCTTTCAGTTTGCCATCAACCCGGTTGATTCCAACATCAATGACAACTGCTCCATCTTTTACATACTCTTCGTCAATCATTTCCGGAACACCAATGGCTGCAACCAGAATATCGGCCTGTCTGCAGATTTCTTTCATATTCGGAGTCCTGGAATGTACGGTGGTTACCGTCGCATTGGCCTTCTGAAGCAGCAGAGCCAAAGGCTTGCCCACCAGATTGCTGCGTCCACAGACAACCGCTGTTTTGCCGGAAAGATCTTCTAAACCGGCTTCTTTAAGAATTTCCATTACACCTTTTGGAGTGCATGGTACAAACCCTTCTTCACCTAAAAGCAAAGCTCCGGCATTTACCGGATGAAGACCATCCACATCCTTGTCTGGTGAAATGGCATGAACCGCTTCTCTTTCACTTAGGTGTTCAGGAAGGGGCAGCTGAACCAGAATTCCATCGACTTCTGGATCGGCATTTTCTTTTGCGATGACTTCTGTTAATTCTTTCTGGGAAATGTTGCCGTCCAGAACGATGGTTCGATTTTCCATGCCTACTGCATGGCAGGCATTTCCTTTACTCTTGACATAGGACTGACTGGCAGGATTATCCCCGACCAGAATGACCGAAAGTCCCGGGACTCTTCTGCCTTCTTTTTTTAAGGCTTCAACTTCTGCAGCCATTTCTGATTTGAGCCGGCTTGAAAGTTCACTTCCATAAATAATCATCGAAATATTCCTCTCGTTCACTTCTTTTTCTCTAATGACGGGTTTCAGACCTGAGAAGATGGATAATGTGCTGTAAGAATGATCTCAACCGATGCCATTCCGATAAGGTTGATTATGAGATTCTATTTGAACTCTGTTTGAATTATTCATCATCCTTTTTAGTCAGCAGACAGACACAAAGAGCAGCAATCCCTTCCTGCCGGCCTACAAAACCCATTTTTTCGCCGCGGGTTGCCTTGATGGAAACCTGGCTGAGATCACATTTTGCGATCTGAGCTACATTGTAGCGCATTGATTCAACATAATCTTTAAGTTTTGGCTTTTCAGCCAGAACAGTGGCATCCAGATTTCCAATCCGATACCCCTCATCTTCCATCAGTCCGACCGTTCTTTTAAGAATCTCTTTGGAATCCATTCCTTTATAAGCCGGATCCGTATCGGGAAAATGATGTCCTAAATCGCCCAGAGCCAACGCGCCTAAAATGCTTTCAGCAATAGCATGAAGTAAAACATCTGCATCCGAATGACCCAGAAGGCCTTTTTCAAAGGGTATGGAAACTCCGCCCAGGATCAGCGGACGGCCTTCTACAAGCTGATGAATGTCAATAGACTGTCCGATGCGAATCATTGAATCACCCCGATCACACTCTTTCTTGAAGCAGCTTCATACGAAACTCCATTCGCTGCTTCTCCTGCAATCACAAATCCAATTCCTGTATAGGCCTCTGAATCAATGCCAGCCTGATTTAAAATTTCCTTGCCTTCTCTGGTTTCAAAGACCTCTCTGGCCCGGTTAATCCAGCAGCTGCCCAGACCTAATGAACAGGCTGCCAGCAGCATATTCTCGATTGCAGCCGCTCCGTCCAGCTCTCTGGTTGGCAGATCCTTTAAAACCAGGACCCCAAACACACAGGGGGCTCCGTAAAACGGGTCTCCCTGATAGTCTGGATTGGCTTTTCTCATCACATCCGCGTTGAGCTGTGAAAGAGTCTGAATAATTTTCGGATTGGTCACTGCTAAAAATGCAAAAGGCTGACGACCCTTAGCGCTCGGTGCATAAGAAGCAGCTGTCAGAATTTTTTCGATTTGTTTATTGGAGACTGGTTTGTCAGTATAGGCGCGCACTGACCTTCTTTTTAAAAGCAGATCATAGGCGCTCAGATTTTCTTCATTCATTTGCGTATCCTTTCCATCTTTTGCGAAAAAAACTTTGTCATACATATCTTACCAAATCTGAATTTTATGACTGAATCAGGTTAGAAGAAGAGCACCAGAATCAGACCAACAGGCGTTTTACTGCAAAGAGCTCTGTTCTTCTTCACTCTATATCTTCTTGATGTCTTCTTGACTCTCCTTACGGATATAACAAAGGATAGGGATTCACACGGTTAGTTAAGCATCAAGTACGGTGATTGAAATTGTGGATTTTCTGGTCAACCAGAACAAGAAAAAACGGTCTGAAGCAACAGACCGTTATTCTTTCTAATTTGTGATTATGATCCCACCTGGATCCTGCTTCGATTGTGAGAGCTCAATATCACGTTTCATTTCGGATATTTATGTTTTGTTCAACCTGAGCTTTGACCTCCTATATTCCTTTATGGATTGACCTGAATATATTGTGGAACTCCACCTTCAGATACTTCAACAGAGGCAACAACCGTATAGGAATCTCCGTTAATCGAGTAGTTTCCATGAACAGCCTGGCCATCTCCGATATAAACCGCAATATGGTCAACTCCACGGCCGCCGTTATCGTAGTAAACCAGGTTTCCAGCCTGAGGAGTATCTGTGTAATAGCCATAAGCTCCGGCAAATTCATCCGGCCACAGACTGATTGCATCAACACCAGACTGCTGCAGGGCTAATGCAGCGACTTCTGTACACTGCATACCGTCCGTTGTTCCAACCAGACCCAAAGCGGCCTGGCGGATGGATTCATTTAAAGCTGCGTTTGGATCAACGACTTCTTCAACGATCGGAGTTTCTTCAACTACAGGCACTTCCTCGATCACTGGTGTTTCTTCAACCACAGGAACTTCTTCAATCACCGGTGTTTCTTCAACTACAGGCACTTCTTCAATCACCGGTGCTTCTTCAACTACAGGCACTTCTTCAATCACCGGTGCTTCTTCAACTACAGGCACTTCTTCAATCACCGGTACTTCTTCAACTACAGGCACTTCTTCAATCACCGGTGCTTCTTCAACTACAGGCACTTCTTCAATCACCGGTGCTTCTTCAACTACAGGCACTTCTTCAACGACTGGAGCAACTGTTTCTGTATAAACAGGTGCTTCGACTACAGGTGCTTCTTCATAAACCACTGTATTTTCTACAGGAGCCTGTTCATAAACGGGTTCCTGCCGGAGTGTTTCTTCGACAACATTCTGGTCAGCAGCAATCTGCTCTTCAACAGGTGCATTGTAATCGATCGTTTCTGCTGCAGGCAGTTCCGGGATTATTTCTTCTGCAGGTACTTCATATACAGGTTCTTCAGGCACGGATTCTACTTCAGCCGTTGCGATCACGGTTTCCGTTTCCTCAGGAATCTGTACAGTTTCGATTGGTACTGGCGTTTCTTCAATTTCAGTGATTGCGGCTGCGGCAGTATTTTGAAGTTCAGACTTCATGGAATACTGAGCGGCTGGAACAGCGGCTGCAGGTGCAGCTTCTTCTACTGGAGCAGCAGGTACTTCTTCACTGATGTAATAATCATCTGTAACAGCTGGCGTTCTGTCATCAGATTTCTCGCTTTGCGGGATAGCAGCGCTTAAAATCGGGCCTTCAAGTACCGGATTTTCTTCAGCAGCCAAAACTGTAAAAGCTACTGGAGCAAATGAAGCGGCGCATAATGCAAAAGCTATAGACTTTCCATGTTTTTCGATTGAGTTCATGGCATTTCCCCCCTGTCATTCAACCTTAAAAATGTTTGTTTACCTGAATAAAGTTCTACAAATAAGAATATCATCCCGCCTCGGATTCCTCTATACCGCGAGGCTAAATTGATCCACCAGAATGTGTTTGGCTGCCAACTTCTCAGGATTGTACCAGCTCGAAGTGACAGAGTTTCGATGTTGGACTTCAACCGATTTTCGGGCAGATTAATCTCTGTTGTCCATCAGCTTTAGTAAAGCTTCGCCAACCGATTGAGCTTCAAAATCGGCAATCTCTTTTAGCTTTTGATCAGCATCAGGAAAAGTAAATCCAGTTTTCGCATGTTCGATCATGGAGAAATCATTAAATGAATCTCCCATCGCAGCGCTGTTTTCAGACAATACATGTTCCAGTGTACAAATAAAATCCAATCCTGTCGCTTTAGAAACATCATCTCTTACAAAATCCGCGACCACTGCATTTTCATAACAGGCAGCTCCTGGAACCAGCTTCAGGGCTTTGATAGCCTGTCTGGCCAGGGGATCATTCTTTGGAAAAGAGATCTCATAAACCTCATCTTCAAGAAGAAGATCAGGATCTTTCATGTTCACACCCTGATCAGCATCAAGAGAGTCCATATTCGCTGAATATAAAATCCTGCCTTTTTGATGAGCCTTAAAAGGAACATGCCCTGTAAGTTCTGCCGCTTTTCTTACAAAAGTTTCCGGAAGAGCTCGGCTTAAGATCACTTGCTGGTTTTGATCAAGAATCATGGATCCACATGAATAAATCTCATAGTCAAATCGGATCCGGTCTTTGATTAAGTCCTGAATATCATCCCTTAAAATAGCTGGACGACCGGTACACAGGACGAAGATATTTCCAGCTTTCTGAAATTTTTCGATCGCCTCAACGTCTGATTCTAAAAGGCCTCTTTTATCGTGGTGATATAGGGTATCATCAAAATCTGAAGCAAAGACGATCTTGCGGCAATCGATTTTCTTTGAATTCGTAGCGTACTCTGATTCATGCACTGTCTGGTCCATCATCTGGTTCCTCTCAAAATTTATTTCTGAATCTGGCACGTTCCCATTGAAACATGCAAAAAATAAAGATTCAATTTGTAAGATTTGCACCAATTTTATCATTATCCATGTCTCTTATATGATGCTTCCGAGCTTCATTTTCTAGTTTGACCAGAAATCCCTTTCACCAATCGATAATAATGCAACAGAAATTCAATCACCGGTAAGGATTAATGAAATTATTGCAATCATGCACATCAGGGATTTGAATTCAATCTACATTTTGAACTAAATAGGTTGGCTGCTATTTATTTATTCACATCAAATATAAGATTTAATTAGAATGTGTAAATTGAAAAAGTTTTCTTTTCTCTCATTTATAAATCAGCAAAAATAATGACAATTTAATTTAAATTCACTCCAACTGAAGCAAAAATTAAATTTATTTAACATGTATATTGCTTGATTAATAAAATTTTCCCGAATTTTTTCCATATTCGCTGTAATATTTAATTTGTACTGACAATTATAACGGCTAATTTTTCCTGGGGTTTTCAAACATTTCCCTATTTGGAAATATGGCAATTTTCCTACATTTTTTCATGGATTATCCGGGCAGATGATTCGACTTTTTCGGATTGATATCTCATCGTCTGTCCAAAAAAAGTCAAAACGGAGCATCATCTGATGCTCCATTTTGACTTTGATATTCAGTTCTTTTCCAATTCTTCCAGGATCTCAATCGCCTTGGCAACACTATCCACTGTATAATCAGCAGCTGCTTTTAACTGCTCTGGAGCATTTTCCATCGCAAAGGAAATTCCGGCGGCCTTTATGGCAGACAGATCATTCAGGCCATCTCCAATAGCTGCTACATCCTTCAGCTCCACTTTGTAATGGTCTGCAATCCTTGCGAGTGCAGTTCCTTTTGAGCAGCCTTCTGGAGAAATATCCACAGATGTCCAATTCTGCTGAACGGTAAGTGGAAGTCCAGCTTCACTAATTCGCTGACTGATCATTGCAGCAATCTTCAAATCATCTGGTTCAAGACACATACTGCGAATATGCAAATCATTCAAATCCGATTCAGAATCAAGAATTCTGCAAGGGAGCTGCGGCACCGTATTTTTAAACGATACATATCCATCTTCTGTCGAAAAAAATACATTATCAATATTTCCAATGTTCATGGCTTTCCTTGCAGCTTTTGAATCAATCCAATCTTCAAAAATAGGGGTTTTATTCTGATCCGCTACAAGTGCGCCAGAATCCACCACGAAAAAGTCAAATGGAATTACTCCATCTGTCTTTGGATGAACGTTATCCAAAGTAAGCAGCGAACGCCCTGTATTCAATCCAAACTTATTTCCTTTTTTCTGAAATTCAGAGATCGCTTTAATGTCTTCATCTCTGTAGCAATGTTCATCATTGACTCGAAAGCAGATGGTTCCATCAAAATCACTTGCTAAAATTTTCATTTTCTCTTACCAGCCTCTTCCTTTTTCCAGGTTAATTCATTTCTGTATCCATTTCTAACCTATTCTTAATAGAACGTCAATTCTCAATTGGGTTTTGCGTACGAGGACCTCACAGACCACGATCAAATCCACAGCCATTACTTTTCCAAAGCGTTTTCAACACAAACCAGACAAAGATTCAACCGCAAAAAAACCCGGAAGAAGAATCAACCGGGTTTTGTCGAATCAGTTTATTTTACAGAGTAATTATCCATTGAAATTACTTATTTTGTTTTTTCAATGATTTCCAGGAAAGAATCTGGTTTAAGGGATGCTCCACCAATTAAAGCACCATCGATATCTGGCTGAGCCATGTATTCAACGATGTTTCCAGGTTTAACAGAACCGCCGTACTGAATTCTTACTTTTTCAGCGGCTTCGTCACCAGCCATTTCTCTGACTACATCACGAACCAGTTTGCAGCAGTCTTCTGCGATTTCAACAGAAGCAGATTTGCCTGTTCCAATCGCCCAGATTGGTTCATAAGCAAGAACGATGTTGCCGAATTCTTCAGCAGGAATATCCTTTAAGGAACCATTCAGCTGAGCTGTAACAACATCTTTTGTTTTACCAGCATCGTATTCAGCTTCAGTTTCACCAATGCAAAGAATTGGAGTGATTCCAGCTTCAAGAAGGCGTTTAGCTTTCTTATTCACTGTTTCATCGGTATCCCCAAACATGGAGCGTCTTTCGGAGTGACCGATAATGCAGTATTTTACGCCCAGTTCTTCAAGCATAGGTACAGAAACTTCACCAGTAAATGCACCAGAATCTTCAAAATGAACGTTTTCAGCGGCAACGATCAGGTTTTCCGCATTATCAAGAGCTGTTCTCAGGTCAGTGAAAGGTACGCCAACACCATACAGTCCTTTGCTTGTTTTAGCAGCTGGATCAACTTCTTCGAAGAATGCTTTTGTTTCAGCATTGTTCTTATTCATTTTCCAGTTGCCGACAATAATAATATCTCTCATCAGTTAGGGTCCTCTTCTCTTATTTTTCAGAAATTACAGCAATACCTGGGAGTGTCTTGCCTTCCATGTATTCAAGGCTGGCACCGCCGCCAGTAGAAATGTGGCTGAATTTGTCTTCAAATCCAAGCTGAATAGCCGCTGCAGCAGAATCACCACCGCCAATTACAGTAGTTGCACCTGGCAGTTCGGAAATTGCTTCACATACAGCAAGAGTTCCTTTGGCAAAGTTAGGCATTTCAAATACACCCATTGGTCCATTCCATACTACAGTCTTGGCACCCTGCAGGGTATCCTTGAACAGTTCGATGGATTTTGGTCCAATATCGAGACCCATCCAGCCATCTGGAATGTTTTCTTCAACGATCATTGTGTTGGCGTCATTGGCGAATTTGTCTGCAGCAACAGTATCCACCGGTAAAACGAGTTTATCCTTTCCTTTTTCAAGGATGGATTTAGCCAGTTCGATCTTGTCTTCTTCAAGCAGAGAGTTACCTACTTCGTGACCGAGCGCTTTTTCGAATGTGTAAGCCATTCCACCGCCAACGATAACTTTGTCAGCTTTGTCGAGCATGTTTTCGATAACGGCAATCTTATCAGAAACTTTTGCACCGCCAAGAATAGCAACGAATGGACGTACTGGATCATCAACTGCTTTGCCAAGCATGTCAACTTCTTTTTCTACCAGGAATCCAAGTCCGTTTTCAGCAATGTTTTCAGGGATGCCTACAGTAGAAGCATGGGCGCGGTGTACAGAACCGAAAGCGTCTTCTACAAATACATCACCTAAAGAAGCCAAGTATTTTCCAAGTTCTGGATCATTCTTGCTTTCGCCTTTTTCATAACGGGTGTTCTGAACAAGAAGGATGTTTCCTGGTTCAAGAGCTTCAACCATGTCTTCGAGTTCTTTTCCACGGGTTACAGGGCAGAATTCAACCTTAACTTCCGGCATGAGTTCCTGAAGGCGTGGAGCTACGATACCTAAATCATTTTTTGCTTTATCTTCTTCAGTCTTCACTTTGCCAAGATGAGACATCAGGATAACTTTTGCACCATTGTCAGTCAGATATTTCAGCGTAGGAACGGCTGCCTTAACCCGATTGTCGTTGGTAATTTCGCTGCCTTTATGAGGAACATTCAGGTCAGCACGGACGATGACTTTTTTGCCTTTAACGTCCAGATCTTTGACAGTTTTCTTTGCCATAGAGCGTAATTTTCCTCCTATAATTGAAATGCTTTCAAAGCATTTGTCCTCCTCATTATAACACCCTCATTAAACCCATTCTATGGATTCTTTTCACTGTTTCCGTCAGGTTTTCAGAACAGCTTTCACAAATTTTTCAATTTTCCTGTCCATTCTTCCATTGCTTGTTTTGCTTTGACAAGTTACTCTATTTCTTATTGTCTTTTTTACTCAAAGCGTCTTTTGAATCATTTGTAAAAATCTCTTCAGAGGCTTTAAAAAGACAGAAAAATGGAAAGGAATCGTTTATGGAACGAGAAAAACTCGGCTCGCGCCTGGGGTTCATCCTGCTTTCTGCCGGATGTGCGATCGGAATTGGAAACGTATGGAAATTTCCATACGTCGCTGGACAGAACGGCGGAGCCATCTTCATACTTTTTTATCTCTTTTTTCTGGTGATCCTTGGATTGCCGGTGATGTGTATGGAATTTGCGATTGGCCGCAGTGCCAAACGCTCCATCGTCAGGATTTATGAAACCCTGACACCAAAAAAGAGGTTCTGGCCTCTTCACGGAAAGATCGCTTTTGCCGGAAACTATATCCTGATGATGTTTTATACCACAGTAGCCGGATGGATGCTTCGCTACTTTGTGGAAATGGCCTCTGGAACATTCAATGGGATGGATGCTTCGGCAGTCAGCGCTCACTTTGATCAGATGATTCAGGATCCATATTCACTGGTGTTGTATATGGGAATCAGCGTAGTCGCCGGTTTTAGTATCTGTGCCATCGGTCTGCAGAATGGGCTTGAACGAATTACCAAATGGATGATGCTTGCCCTTCTTGGAATCATGGTCCTGTTAGCCATCAACTCAGTGCTTGCGCCGGGGGCTTCAGAAGGACTGCGGTTTTATCTGATGCCTGATCTGCAAAGGGTACACGAAATCGGCTGGGCAACCGTGATTGTTAATGCAATGAATCAGGCTTTCTTCTCTTTATCTTTAGGAATGGGAAGTATGGCTATCTTTGGCAGTTACATTCAAAAGGATCATTCATTACTATCAGAATCAGTGAATGTAAGCCTGCTGGATACTTTTGTAGCCATTACTGCAGGTCTGATCATTATTCCAAGCTGCTTTGCCTACAACGTCGAAGTAACAGCCGGACCTTCACTGATCTTTATTACCTTACCGAATATCTTTAACGCCATGCCGATGGGACAGTTATGGGGAGCCTTATTCTTTGTATTCATGAGTTTTGCCGCTCTTTCAACCGTATTGGCGGTATTCGAGAATATCATTTCGGGAACAATGGATCTGACTGGCTGGAGCCGTTCAAAAGCCTGTCTGATCAATACATTTATCGTTTTCTTCCTGTCCCTGCCATGTGCTTTGGGATTTAATGTTCTTTCCTGGATTGAACCATTAAAGGCAGGAAATACAATTCTGGATTTTGAAGACTTTTTAGTATCCAATATCCTTCTGCCAATCGGATCATTGATCTTTGTGATCTACTGCACCTCGAAACTTGGCTGGGGATGGAACGCATTTACTGATGAGGTAAACGAAGGAAAAGGTCTGCGGTTTCCTCAATGGCTTAAAGGCTATTGTTCTTATGGCCTGCCAGTGATTATTTTGATTCTCTTTATTATCGGTCTGGTCAGCTACTTTGGCTGATGGCCTCAGGAATTCATTCAAAATGAAATCATAATGACAATCTGTCCCTGCTTTCATACATATCACTAAATATTCAAACTCCTGATAGTAAAAATCCTCCGAACGACCGATTCGGAGGATTTTATATTCATTTTTTAATTTTCAGAGCAAGTTGAATCTGCCTTACTGAATCAGTGGATTCATTCTCACTTTGATGGTCTGAGAACTGATTCGTGGACGATATCACTTACAGGATTGGATTTCCCTGAACATAAATCATATATCCATTAAATGCGATATTTGAATAATCTGTCTGATCATCTGTAAAGGACGACAGATAGATATCACCTGTCAGAGACAGCGTACTGCTTGCATCGATATGAAGATTGACTTCAGCACCCGTATTTTCAGTATTGATAATTCCAGTATAGGATGAAGAATTCAGCAGCTGTAAGTTCAACGAAGCTGCTCCATCCACTACGTAGGAGCCATATGCACTCTGCATATCCAGATTCATCTCCGTCTTCCCACCTTCAACATAACCAAATAAGCCGGAAGGAATTCTTAAGGAAGAGTTCGAAAGATTGATCTGAGTCTGTCCGCCCACCGTATGAAACATCGGGATTGGAATATCTCCATTACCGCTCTGAGTTAATGAAAGAGAATTAGAATTCAGATTTACCATCATCTTCTTCTCTCTTCCATTTTCATCGAATCCATTAATATAAATTCCACCTTCGAGACCATCGGAGTAAAGACCCGAAGCACTCATAGTACATCCGTTTAAGGAAACTTCAGCCCCATTCTGCAAAAACATCAGCGATCCGCCTGAAGACTGACCATAGACCGAATTCAGCTCAAACTTTCCATCTCCGTATATCAGAGTAGATTGAGGTCCATAGGCATATAATCCGCCGCCGCTGGCATTAATTGATCCATTGGCTCTTGCAACCAGCACCGGTGATTGTGCTTCTGAAGTACTGATCTGATCATTTCCACAGGTGACACTTCCCTGAAACAAAGACATCACTGCAGGAGAAAAGGCCCCAGAAGTTGAAATATTTGAATCCGATATGGAAAGAACCGCGCCAGAACCATTGGCTGCTGCTCCTGGCGATCCATTTGCAGCCGTACTCAGCAAACTGCCCATAATATTGGCTGCTGCGCCCTCACGAACAAATAGTCCTGCATTGAGTCCATAGGCCATTGCATTCTCCGGCGAAGAGGCATCTCCGCTTTTGACAATAGAAGAACCCACCAGCGACAACTGAGCACCAGGAGCTGCAAGAATGGCAGAAATATCGCTCTGGTCGCTGATTGCCTGCTCCGAAAGATCCTGTGCATCAGAGATGACTAAGACTCCATTCGCCTGTGATGCCAGATTTTCCACTGGCATTAAAGGCGGAAGCTCAGGAACAGGGAAAACATAGGTCTGTTCTTCTTCACCTTCCGGCTCACCTTGCGCCACTTTTTCTTCTGGCAGGTTTAAATGCGGCATCTCAAGCGCAGGCATGGCGCCAATCAGCCCAACAGAAAGCATGATCCCGGCACTTCCTCCGCCAAGAGCACTTAGTCCTCCGATGACACGAACGGGAACAGATTCCATGGTCTGTTTGAATGTTTTTCGGTTCCCCTTCGATGCGATCAGATAAAAGGCATCCACAAAAATAATCAGACCCTGCGCTGCGGTCAGAAGATACCATCCCGTAGGCAGACTGACATCTTCCGTTCGTTCGATCCGAATCAGACGTGTTCTGGTTTCTTCCGCACGCAGATAAGTCATCGACATGAAATAGACAGTCGAAATCAGAAGCAGAACACATAAATAATTTTTTACATTACGTCGCATATCATTGATCTTTTCTATCCCGGAAGATCGCCTCACCATTCAAAGGCAATCGGTGATTTCCATCTAAATCTTTAAAACTAAATCTACAAAACATTCCAAAAATTCATCAGGTCATTCTGCCCGGCAAAACCGGTCACTCTATACTATCTTAACGATGTTATGACTATTTATGGTAAGTCCGATGATTTTCAATCATAAACGATCGATAAATCTGTTCAAGAACAATCAGCCGGCACATGAGATGAGTCAGGGTCAGATCCGAAATCTTCCATCTGTAATTGGCTCTTTTTACCAGATCTTCACTGGGTCCAAGGCTTCCGGCAATCACAAATACAAGATCACCTGGTCGACTTGACCAGTCTTCGCGAAGTCTGGCAAATTCTTCTGAAGAGACCATCTTTCCATGCAGATCGAGCAATACAACAAAGTCCTGCGGCTTAATTTTTGAAAGAACCCTGGTTCCTTCCGCTTCCTTAATCCGTCTGGCTTCCCCTTCTCTTTCAGAATGAACATCCGGTTCATCCCTGAACTCTTCTTCGGTAATCTTCATAAATGGCGTAATCCGTTTGAGATATTCATTGCATAACGCCTGAAGATGTTTATCCTTATTTTTTCCGATGGCAAAAAGTTTAATCAAGAACTGCCTCAGTTGGGAACTGACGTGTCAGCGCTACGACTTCTTCCTTTACTCGAAAAGCCGTCTCTTCATCACCGGCTTTTAATACTTCAACGATCCAGTTGGCAACTTTTCTGAATTCATCTTCCTTGAATCCCCGCGAAGTCATGGCTGCTGAACCTAAGCGAATTCCACTGGTAATGAATGGTTTTTGCTGATCAAACGGGATGGTGTTCTTATTGACAGTAATACCGGCCTCATCGAGAAGTTTTTCCGCATCCTTACCTGTCATATTCACCGAAGCGATTGTATCAATTAAAAGCAGGTGATTGTCGCTTCCTCCTGAAACCAGGCGGAAACCATTTTCATTAAAGACGTCTGCCATCACCTGAACGTTTTTAATGATCTGCTTAGCGTATTCTTTGAATTCCGGCTGACTGGCTTCATACAATGCGATTCCTTTTGCCGCGATAACATGTTCAAGCGGTCCGCCCTGAATGCCTGGGAATGTTCTTGAATCAAGTTTTTTTGCAAATTCTTCCTTGCAGAAAACCATACCGCCGCGAGGACCGCGTAAAGTTTTATGGGTTGTTGTAGTGACAAAGTCAGCATATGGGATTGGAGAAGGGTGAACTCCGGCAGCAACCAGTCCGGCAATATGAGCCATGTCAACCATCAGGTAAGCGCCTGATTTCCTGGCAATATCACCAAGACGTTCAAAGTCAATCGTGCGCGGATAAGCAGAAGCTCCGGCAACGATCAGTTTTGGATGGTGTTCAAGAGCGAGTTCTTCAAGTGTATCGTAGTCGATCCGTTCAGTTTCTGGATCCACATTGTAAGGAACAAAATTATAGGTGCGTCCTGAAAAGTTCAGCGGATGGCCATGAGTCAGATGTCCTCCACTGGTCAGGTCCATACCAAGCACGGTATCGCCTGGTTCAAGAATGGTCTGATAAACAGACATATTGGCCTGTGATCCGGAATGAGCCTGCACATTGACATGCTCTGCGCCAAAGAGTTCAAGTGCCCTTTTTCTGGCGAGATCTTCTGCCTGATCGACATATACACAGCCGCCATAGTAGCGTTTGCCTGGGTAGCCTTCAGCATATTTATTGGTCAGGACGGAGCCCTGAGCTTCCCTCACCTCGGATGATACAAAATTCTCAGATGCAATCAGTTCAACATTGTCTTTCTGTCGATTTTCTTCGCGTTCGATAATTTCGAACATTTCGCAATCTCTCATACAAAGATTCCTTTCTTTCCTTTTCTGAATAACCATCTTGCATGGTCTGTGGACGGCTAAAGCCGGTCTTTGTCCATTGTAAAGAAATTCAGATAAAAAATCTGTAATTTCATAGCTTTTACAAAACCTGTCAGGAAAATTAATTGCCCTTTTTACCACATTCACACCCATCTAGGACTCTGTTTATGGTTTTTTCTGTGTTTTTCTCGTTTTTTATTCCAAAAAGTGAATGAACCCAATTGAAAAAAGGCAAAACCCATGATCGGATCTTGCCTGAATTGAAAGCTGAAAAACGTTGACTGGTCTTTTTGGCTTTAGAACCAGAAATGACGTTCTTCTTTTTTCTCTTCTTTTTTGTGGAACAGACGGACAATCAGGGCGATTAATGCACATACAGCCGCGGCGGCAGCTGCGATAGCGCAGGCCTTTTTGAGTTTTTCTTCTTTTTCATCCACCGGATAATCCGCTTCAGTCACTTCAAAAGGAAGCCCTTCTTCATTTACCATTTTTCTGGCGAAAATCTGGAAAGCATCATCCATGCTCATACCAAGATCTTCACAGATTTCTTCCATCTGATTTTTTAGTTTGTCATTCATTTCAAAGCTGACATTTGTTACTGCCATATGGATACCTCACTTATGGATAAAATTATAACACGGACCATTCAGGCATGATGAAGAGCTTTCCGTCTGTTTAACTGACGGATTATCTTTCTGTCAGTTCAAAAAAAGTTCCAAATCAGTAACTGCGAGTTAAAACAAAGGTCAAAAGTATGCATCTAGAATAATGTCAGCTGATTTTCGTCATCAAGACCTTCAAGAGCTCCCATGAAGTCGAGCTTTTCAAGCAGCGTTCTGGATAACTGGGTGCGGTTGAGGACATCTTCCTTGCTTAAAAAAGGCTTTTGCTCTCTGGCTGCCACAATGGATTTTGCAACGTTTTCCCCAAGAGAATCCACCGCACAAAACGGAGGAATGATGGCTTTATCATCATCTGGATCCACTCTGAATTCAGTAGCAGCAGACCTGGAAATGGAAAGATTGGAAAAACGATAACCACGCATGACCATCTCATAGGCCAAAACGAGAGTATCATAAATTTCATTTTCCTTATCGGATACTTTAGTCGTTTTATCCTGGCGAGCCTGTTCAATCGCAAACATTCTCTTTTCAATGGCGTCTCTTCCCTGAACCATGGTTGGGATGTCATAGGCGTTGCATCGAATTGAGAAAAACTGGCAATAGTAAATCAAAGGTTTATGCACCTTAAACCAGGCAATGCGTACCGCCATGATGACATAAGCAACAGCATGCGCTTTTGGGAACATGTATTTGATCTTTTTGCAGGAATCGATATACCAGTCCGGCACCTGATTCTCTTTCATCAGCTTTTCCCAGTCATCATTGAGTCCTTTGCCTTTTCGGACACTTTCCATGATCGTGAAGCTGGCTTTGGAAGGAAGGCCATAACGGATCAGGTCAACCATGATGTCATCTCGACATCCAATGACCTGACGAAGGGTACAGATTCCCGCATCAATCAGATCCTTGGCATTGGTCAGCCAGACGTTGGTTCCATGAGACAGACCGGAAATCGAAACCAGCTCGGCAAAGGTAGTCGGCCTGGTCAGTTCGAGAATCCCGCGGACAAAAGGCGTACCAAATTCAGGAATTCCGGCAGCTCCAGTTGACTCCCGATACTGGGTGGAATCCACTTTCAGGGCATCTGTACTCGAGAAGATCGAAATGGTTTCCGGATCATTCATCGGAATGGTTGTCACATCAATTCCACTCATGCGTTCAAGCATCTTCATCGCGGTGGGATCAACGTGGCCTAAAATATCGAACTTCAAAATATTGTCGTGAATCTGATGGAAGTCAAAATGGGTTGTCTTCCATTCGGCATAAGGGTTATTGGCAGGAAACTGAACCGGCGTAAAGTCATGAACATCCATATCGAGCGGAACGACAACGATTCCTCCTGGATGCTGACCGGTTGTTCGCTTTACTCCTTCACAGGCTTTTGCCAGATCATTTCGCTTCGCCTCTGAAAAAGGATTCAATTCAAGTTCTTCTTCATAACCCAAAACGAAACCATAGGCCGTTTTATCCTGAACCGTGCCGACGGTTCCAGCACGAAAGACATGATCATCTCCAAAGATCGTCTTGGTAAAGGCATGAGCATTGGGCTGATATTCACCTGAAAAGTTCAAATCGATATCAGGGACCTTATCTCCTTCAAACCCCAGGAAAGTTTCAAATGGAATATCCTGACCATCTCCACGCATGATTTCACCGCAATCCGGGCAGACCTTATCTGGAAGGTCAAAACCTGAATGAATGTTTTCATCATCAATCCATTCCAGGTGATGGCATTTTTCGCAGATGTAATGCGGCTTGAGGGGGTTAACTTCAGTGATTCCGGACATGGTCGCAACAAATGAAGATCCAACCGATCCCCGCGAGCCAACCAGGTATCCATCCTCATTGCTCTTTTTTACAAGAAGATGAGAAATGTAGTAAACCACATAATAACCCGCTCCAATAATGGCATCGAGCTCACGATCCAGACGCTCCTTGACCGGAGCAGGCAGCGGCTCGCCATACTTATTTCGTGCCGTCTCATAACAGATATCGCGAAGTTTCTGATCACTGCCTTCAATATCCGGTGGATACAGCCGATCCTTTACCGGATAGAGCACATCCATGGCTGCCGCCATTTTCTTTGGGTTATCAATCACAATTTCATAAATCAGTTTATCATCTGCAAGCCAGTCAAAAGCTTTCAGCATTTCATCCGTTGTCAGAAAATGCTGATCGGGGTTTGACATGGACTGCCTGTCAGCCAATGAGAATTTATAGAGCGGATGACGTGAGTTGCCGCCCGCCTTGGCGTTGATATATACATCGCGGGCTCTTTTTTCATGCGGATGAACGTAATGGGCATCGCTCGAGGCAATCACAGGGATATTCAGATCTTTGGCGGCATCGATAATAAAGCGAAGAATTTTCTGCAGATCCGATTTGGAAGCAACCGCATGACGGTCAAGCAGATTCTTATAGCAGGCCAACGGCTGAACTTCGATCATGTCATAAAACTGCATGGCTTTTTTGAGATCCTTTTCACTGCGCGTATGCGCCAGTTCAAAGATTTCTCCATTCTGACACGCTGAAGAAAAAAGCAGATTCCCTCTGTCGTGCGCTTTTTGAAGCTCTTCTTTGGGTATTCGGGGGACACCGGTAACGTTGCTTCCTCCATTTGGGTTATAGGCCAGACATTTGGTATGAGACAAAGTGACCAGTTCAAATAGTTCCTTTAACCCTTCCTTGTTTTTGGCGTAGACATTTATATGATGCGCTCTGTTCTTTCTGAGGGCATCGCGCAGATCCTTGGCCTTGCCTAGTTTAAGAATATCGGCCAGCTGAAGTTCAGGCCCCAAATCATTGAGCATATGAGTAAAGGCCGCGCATAAAACCTCAGCATCATAATCAGCCCTATGAGCTCCTTCGCCATCATAGGCAACCCCATAATGGCGGCACAGATTTCCTAAACGATATCCTTTCAGATTGAGCATCGAATAGGCCATATGCAATGTATCAATCACTGGATTATCAAATTCTGGCTGTCCGAGCTTCCTTGCCGCCGCATTGAGCATGCCAAAGTCAAAGGAAGCATTATGGGCGACTAAGATCGCATCCTTGCAGAATGCACGAATATCTTCAAAGGCTTCTTCAAGCGGTTTCGCATTTTCCACATCCGATTGATGAATGTGAGTTAAGGCAGAAATATGAGCAGGGATTGGTCTTTTTGGATTGATAAAGAACTGTTTACGCTCAAGCACTTCCTTGTTTTTCATTCGAACCGCACCAAATTCAATGATGTCATCGAGCCGGTTGGACAGTCCGGTAGTTTCAAGGTCAAATACAACAAATTCAGTATCTTCGATCGGCAATTCTGCCGGATTATAGACTGGATTATAGTCCATATTGACCATACTCATCTCGCAGCCATAGAGCACTTTAAAAGGCCGATCCGGATTTTTCTTCTTCAGAGCCTCTACTTTATGCTGAGCAAGAGGGAAAGCCTGAACGACATTGTGATCAGTAACCGCGATGGCTTCCATTCCCCAGTCATAAGCCTGTTGAATGTATTCTTCAACCGAACAGACTCCATCCATTTCAGAAAAAGTCGTATGTACATGCCATTCAATCCGCTTTTCCGGATTTTCATCTTTGCGCACAGGTGCAGGAATCTGTTCGATCGAACTGATCATTAATACGTTATCCCTGGCATAGTTGTCATAAACCATGTTTCCTGTGACCCGGACAAACATACCCGTCTTGATGGATTCAAGATCCTCTTTGGAGCAGAATCGATTTTCAAACCGCTTGCAGGCCACCGCATTTTCGTAATCCGACAAATAAATCGTCTGCAGAGATTTACCGGTTCTGAAAGTTCGCATTTCCTGATCAAAAATATGACCCGTTAGCGCAACATTCTCCATTCCGACCTGAAGTTCTCCAATGGAAGCCTGTATGGCTTCTTTTTTGTTATTGCGGTAGCGGGGCCGGTTATCATTTACGGAAGGATTACCCGTTTTTTCTGCCGCTTTTGGCAATGTGATCGAAGCCGTTCCTGCATCCGGCGTTTCTTCAGTCAGTTCCACCAGAATTTCAACATGAATCCCTGCTTTGTCCAGTTCTTCTTTGAGTTCTGGAGCCGCATGCTTGAGTTTTGCAATCCGATCTTCCGAAGTCGATGAAAACTTCAGATCGAGCTCATGGGAAAAGGATGGATGCAGTCCCTGAAAGCAGGCTACTGATTTACGTTTACTAGTGATCCAGGAAATATAACGATCAATTTCATTAATATCATCCATCTTTTCGTTTGCCTGAATACTCAGATCAATGGCTGCATGTAAAGCAATTCTCAAGTCATGAAGGAGCTTTTGATAAATCGGAAATGGCAGTGGATGATCGAAAACAGTCTTCAGATTCAGTGTTTTGCTTTTTGAATGGTAAACCGGCTTTTCTAAAAGAATCGCCTGGTCCGTATGAACTATGATTTCATCACTTAAAAAATCTCTTAAGAGATCATTAAATCCCATGCCCATATCTCCCCTCCTCCTTTCATCGTTTTTGTTTTTGTTTTTTCTTCACTATTGTTTCTTATTCATTTTATGAAATTATTTTTTCATGATTCACAAACCTCTATGTCTGATCCTTTCCAGCAAAAACATTCAAAGCTTTACCAGAATACAGATAAAACTCATGCTTAATTGATGTGAAAATTCAGTTCTTCATAGAGGGTCATGAAAATTTTCGTTCTGAAACAGAATTATATCAATTCGACTTAAATTCACAAAAACCAAAAAACAGCCGGATATGTGCGGCTGTTTTTTTTTGAAGTCAGAATTACGTCTTCCTTCACTATTCAGATAAATTGCTATTTTAATCAAAGGTTATTTAGCCAGTTTGGCAAAGGCTTCTTTGGCAGCTTTCTGTTCTGCTCTTTTCTTGGTCGAGCTGCTGCCAACACCCATGCAGATTTCGTCCAGGAAAACACCCATCTTGAATGTTGGAGCATTCGATGGGCCAGTCTCCGAGAGCAGGCGGTATTGGATGGTCTTGCGGTTATCCGTCTGAACAAATTCCTGAAGCTGAGTTTTATAATCGGTGACGTCTTCCGGTTTGTGTGTGGCGCTGATCAGCGGTTTCATATATTCATTCAGGATTTTTTCGACCGCTTCATAGCCCAAGTCCAGATAAACCGCTCCAATACAGGCTTCAAACTGGTCAGCCAGAATGGAAGTACGATGCCTTCCGCCTGATTTTTCTTCTCCAACTCCTAACCGTAAAAATTCATACCAGCCCAGCTGATCATTCAGTCTTGCCAGCGTGCTTTCGCATACTGTCTGCGCACGGATTGTTGTCATCTTTCCTTCCGGAAGTTTTGGATGAATGTTATACAGGGCCTCAGCCGACCAGATCTGCAGGACGGCATCCCCCATGAATTCAAGACGTTCGTTATCCGGAATCGAATGGTGATGTTCATTGGCATACGATGAGTGGGTACAGGCTTCGTAATACAGTTTGACATCTTTAGGCTCCAGACCATAACCGCGAAGCCAGTCAGTAAAAGTTCTCATAAGCTTATCTCTCCATGATAGAAATCTGGCTGAAGATCCTTTAGGACACAATCAGGAACCAGACCTTCGATACTCACATGATATCGGAGCATTTCCCGGACATTGGAACTTGAAATGTGTTCCATTCCGGCTGAAGCAAACAGACAAAGGGTCTCAATTGAAGGATCAATCTGTGAATTCACATAGGCCATATTTGCTTCATATGCACTGTCTTCCGGACGAATTCCACGCAGCAGAACTCTCGCACCAGCCTGTTTGCAGGCATCGACTGAAAGTCCATTTTGAATTTCAACACGAACATTGTTCAGGCCGCAGACGGCTTCTTCTATCCATCTTTTTCTGGTTGCCGCTGACCAGGCTTCACTTTTTGAAGAATTGACCGATACAAAAACGATCACTTCTTCAAAAAGAGGAGCCGCTCGCTTGATCAGGTCAATATGCCCGACGGTTACCGGATCAAATGATCCGCAAAAAGCTGCTCTCGTCATTAATTCTCCTTTTAATCATGATGATCTATATTCTTTATCTTATCAGGTAAAAACACCGGAAGATCATTCATTGAATTCAATGAACAATCTTCCGGCGCAAATAGCCTATTTTCCGTAATCTGCCGGTTCTATATTTCTCCGTTTTGCTTTCGAATATCCGCAATCCGGCTTTGTGCAGCACCAATAGCTAAGCTTGCAGCGACGATACTAGTTCCTCCTGCTGAAATAAATAATAAAGGAACTCCCGTCATTGGAATCAGGGCTCCCACTCCACCGACATTGATAATAAAGTGAATTCCCAGATAGGCTGCTGTTCCAACCAGCAGAACCTTATCGTAAGAATCCTTAGCCATCAGGGCATACCAGAACATGCGGCCAATCAGGATCAGATATAAGACAAAGATGAGCCCAAGACCAAGAATTCCTGTCTCTTCGATGGTTACCGCAAGAATATAATCGGAATCCGCCTGGGTAAGATACCCATATTTTCTGGCCGAGTTTCCAATTCCCTTACCAAATAAACCGGCATCTCCAATGGAATACAGCGAGTTGGCTGGCTGATAGCCTTCATTATAGACATCCGCATATGGATCTTTCATATTTCGAATACGGGTCGAAACATGATAGAGGGGTGTAATTTGGCTCGTGACATTTTCCGCTATGTCAGTGACAAAGACGAATACGGTCGCACAGATGACTGCAACAGCACCTATGCCCTTGATCCATTTCTGAACCTTTCTTGTCTTTTCGAACCGGGGGCCTTTTTCAGCTGGAACCAGAGTACAGACCACATAGATCAAAAAGATAATCGTTAATGTTCCTAAATCATGCTGAAGCAGGACAAAAAGTGCACAGCCAATAAAAAACATATTCGGATCATGAAACATAACCCAGAAGCTTTCACTTCGTCTTGGATAATAACAGGTCATGTATACAGCCAGAGCGCTCATCCAGATGATCAGCGGTTTAGC
Source organism: Ileibacterium valens (assembly GCF_001945525.1). Lineage (GTDB taxonomy): Bacteria > Bacillota_I > Bacilli_A > Erysipelotrichales > Erysipelotrichaceae > Ileibacterium > Ileibacterium valens. Next base: position 4,365 of record NZ_MPJW01000260.1, on the reverse strand, counting down.
AAATTCAGATGGTTGAATGGAAATAATTCCGGCAATGGTCAGCCAGGCCTTTGATCCATAAACAGTGGTTCCAAAAATAAGAACGCAAATCATCAATCCAAAAAAGACGATGATAAGAAACTTCTGAAAAACTTTAAACAATGAATAATCGAATAATTTGGAAACAGCTACCATACTTAAATAGCCAGCACCCATATAGAGCAGCTGTTTGCCAATACTGATCAGGATCTGACGGGGCTCACCGATGTGAAGACCCAGATCTGTAGATATGACCATAATCGTTCCAAAGATCATCAGTAAAAAAACACTTGCATTGATCCAGGGATCACTTCCGGATTTCATCATCAGTTTTGATAACATCCGTTCCATGAATGGCTTTTTTTCTTTTCTTCTTTTATTTTTCGAAAACAGAGAGCGGCGCTTCTTTTTCCTGGTTTTATGGGCATTTGGCATTGGACCAGGACTTGAATACTCCTGCACAGGCATCTTTCCTTTCCGGATTCTTTCATTATTTCGTTTCGGTCATTGGATCGCTTAAACAAAACTGCAAATCTGCCAACAGAAACTGTCAATAGAAACAGAATACTAAGCAGAAAAGTAAAATAATACAAAAACTGATTCTATTCTATTTCTTAAAAGATTTCCATGCACGAATACTAACATAAGCGGTATAAGCTTCTTTGAGGAAGAGATTTCTGAGAATCTGCAAACTCTCTGAACGCTTTGAAAAGTGATTGGGACAAGATAGAATGATGAATATTGGAGGCTTATACTATGGAAATTAACATGGAAACTGTGATTCATGACGATGATCCCAGAATTCGCCAGCATTCCGCTGATGTGAATATCCCATTAAGTAAGGAAGATGCCGAATTGCTCTTTAAAATGCATCAGTATGTTGCTGAAAGTCAGGACGAACAAATCGCTGAAGTAAAGAATCTTCAGCCTGCCGTGGGTATTGCGGCAATTCAGCTCGGTATTCCCAAAAAGATGATCGCCGTTGTGGTTCCAATCGATGAAGATCATATTTTTGAATTTGCTTTAGCGAATCCGAAAATTATTTCGAGAAGCCGCGAACTGGCCGCTTTACAGACAGGTGAAGGCTGTCTTTCGGTTCCTGAAACCAAGGAAGGCTATGTATTCCGTTCAAACCGCATCAAGGTTCGCGGATATGACCTGTTAACGGACCAGGAAGTGACAATTAAGGCTGAGGGCTATCCAGCGATTGTTCTTCAGCATGAAATCGATCATTTGAGTGGAAAACTTTACTACGATCATATTAATCAGAAGAATCCTTATCAGATTCCGGACAATGCAGTGGTGCTTGAATAGTTCCACTGTTTTTTTCTTCCACGAATTAGGCCTCATTGTCATTGTGTTACAATACTCATGACTTTTAATTGCTTTTCTTTCACTTATAATCTGACTGATCTTACCAATCTTATTTGCAAAAAAGAAAAGCTCCCAAAGCTGACATTGATCTTCTTTGGATCCCTTTGCCGTAAACGAATGAAAACCTGCAGGCCGCCTGATCTCTGAAGATCAACTATCGATTCAAAAGAGATTAGTTTGGCAGGCATACGACAGAACTCATTTTGATCATCCAATGGATCAGCACCTGGAATCTTTGGCTTTACTCCCCCAGTTTGCTGGTAAAAGAATTCAATAATCATTTGCGCTGCTGAATCATTTTGGATTCAGAAATCCGGCTATCTGTTTTCATCGATTTATTACTTCTCATAATCAGAATGCATCTATCCCTTTTGCTTACGGCTGTTACAGAAAGGAAGAACCGATACGGTTCAGGATTTTATTAATGCCTAATCAACAGAATACAAATCCGGCTTCTTCTTTACGAGGACGCCATAATGACAAAGACAAAGATAAAGATAAAGATATCCGCAAAAAATCGGATGCCTTGCAAAGCAATTCCAATAACGATATTCATAAAGTTCAGAAAAACGACACTCTGATTTATGCCCTTGGCGGTCTGGGTGAAGTTGGAAAAAACATGTACTGCTTCGAACATGGCAACGAAATTGTCATCGTTGACTGCGGAGTTCTTTTCCCTGGTGATGATCTGCTCGGGGTCGATTACGTCATCCCGGATTACCATCATCTGATTCGAAATAACAAAAAACACAAAAAACTTGTGATCACTCATGGCCATGAAGATCATATTGGCGGTATCCCATTTCTGATCAAGCAGGTTGGAATTGAAGAGATTTATGCACCAAGATTTGCAAAGGCTCTGATCGAAAAGAAACTCAGTGAACACAAGGATGCGCCCAAAGTTCCAATTATAGAAATCAATGAAGACTCTTCTGTCAAAATGAAAAATTTCACGATTGGCTTCTTCAATACCATTCACTCCATCCCAGATTCACTTGGAGTGTTTATTACAACTCCAAATGGAACCGCTGTTCACACCGGAGATTTCAAATTTGACCTGACGCCAGTGGGACAGAATGCCGATTATCAGAAAATGGCTTTTATCGGAACGATGAAGCCAGATCTATTGATGTCGGATTCCACAAATTCGGGAGTGGATGGTTTCTCCATTTCAGAAATGGATGTAGCCAGGGAAATTCTGAAGATCATGAAGAGCACAAAAAACCGAATTATCGTTGCGACCTTTGCTTCCAATGTGTATCGAGTGGCTCAGATTATTGATGCCGCCCGCAAAACAGGCCGCAAAGTAGCCGTTTTTGGACGCTCAATGGAAAACGTTGTTGAAATTGCCCGAAACATGGGCGTTATTCACATTTCCAATGATGAACTGCTGTCTCCTGATCAGTTAAAATACACTCCAGATGATAAAGTCTGCATCCTCTGTACAGGATCTCAGGGAGAACCCTTAGCCGCGTTAAGCCGCATCGTCAATGGAACCCATCGCTATATTCATCTGAAGCCAACAGACACTGTTGTTTTCTCGAGCAATCCAATCCCGGGAAATGATGTTTCCGTTAACCGAATCGTCGACAAGCTGTTTCGTTCAGGAGCTACCGTTCTGAACAAGTCTGTTTTAAATAACCTGCATACAACCGGCCATGCTTCAAAGTCTGAACAGAAACTGATGATTCAGCTTCTGAAACCAAAATTCATGATGCCAATTCATGGTGAACATAAAATGCTGATGCAGCATCGCCAGACAGCAATCGAAACTGGAATTCCTGAAGAAAACATCTTTATCTGTTCGAATGGCGACATTCTTTTGATGAGAGATCATCAGATTATTCCATCTGACTGGCGCTTTCAGGGTGATGACATTTATGTCGATGGAAACGATATTTCCGGACTTTCAACCGCAGTCCTTAAAGACCGCCGCATCCTTGCAGACAATGGTTTAGTGGCCGTAGTCATTGCGATTGATTCCAAGGAAAATAAGATCCTCTGCCGTCCGGTCATTGTCTCACGAGGTTTTGTCTTCCTGAAAGATTCTCAGCCGCTCATTCGTGAGGCTGAATATGTGGTTGGCAATGCGCTGGCAGAAAAAATGAAAGAAAAGACGACTTTTGCCGAAATCAAAAACTGCATTCGCTCTTCACTTGAACCTTTCCTGTATAAGAAGACGCATAGAAACCCCATCGTTATTCCAGTGATTCTGAATTCGAAAGCCGCAATGGAAGAGATGATGAATAAACGCCGTGCAGCAACAGTCAAAAACCCTCGTTCCACTCATCATTCCTTAAAAAATTCAGGGAAACCAGCTTCAAATAACCATACAAATCATAAAAGGGGCTGTTAAATTTCTGACAGTCCAAAAATAAAAAGAGGCACCTGATCCGTAATGGATGAGGTGCCTTTTTTGGTAAAATATGTTCATGCTCAATAAACAAAATTACCAAACACACTATAACTGTTATGAAATGACCTTTGTCAAGAGTGAATAAGAAGACATATTGCCCCCTTACCCCCATTGATAGTCTTCATTTTGGTTCGATGGTAGACAGCACTTCACAGAAGCTGCACGGCAATTGGCCCCGGCTTTTGGCCACTCTGTTATACGTGGATTGGTTACCAACAGGTCAATGGTTCGCCAGGAGTGGAGCTGTCTCAATGCGTGGATCACTGCTGTTACACAGGCCAACAGAGTTATAACGCCCATCACTCAGACCTTGCACAGGCAGCTTCTCTGAACTGCTGTCAAACACCTGAACTAAAATGGTAGATTGCAGGTTAAAACTCGTTGATTCTAAAACAGATTGTTTCTTATTAAACTCAGTTTCTGGCAATGCAAATGTTATCCGTCATAAGTCCCCAGACAAAGCAGGAAAGATCTCTCGCAATCGCAGTAACGGCTATATTGTGCTTTTTTCCTTTGCGTATTAGTCTGTAATACTTTCGCCGCATATATTCATTGGC